>RFIM01000176.1 GCA_003695215.1 Chloroflexota bacterium | reverse complement strand
GCCTGAAAGGCGCATTCAGGCCAAGCCGCTGCGCTTTTGGCTGCGCTGCGAGAGCGAATCCACGATAACTGCCAGCACTAGCACAATGCCCGTGATGATGAACTGCCAGCCTGTCTCCAAGCGTAGGAAGACCATGCCGTTCTCAACCATGGCGATCAGCAAGGCGCCCAACACGGCGCTATAGACGCTGCCACGCCCGCCGAACAAGCTGGTGCCGCCAATGACGGCCGCTGAGATGCAGTTGAGCAGCAGCTGCCCGCCGCCCTGATTAGCGCTGACTGATTTCAGGCGCGAAGTCAAGATGATGCCGCCAAGGCCTGCCATGAAGCTGCAGAGCATGAAGACGTACAGCCGCACGCGCTCAACACGGATGCCCGCGCGCCGCGCTGCTTCTTTGTTGCCGCCCACAGCGAAGACATAGCGCCCGAAGCGCGTGTTGCGCGCAATGTAGGTCAGAATGACCAAGGCGACGATCACAAAAGCGCCGATCAGCGGCAAGCCGCGATCCTGATTGACGATCAGCACAATGCCGAAGGCGAGAATCGCCAACATGCCGACCTGAATCAGGATGATAGTCGGTGGCTTGGCATTCAAGCCTTGCGCGCGTCGGCTTTGGTACTGGATCAACTGGGTTACAGCGTAGCCGACGACGAGGATCGTCACGAAAGCCAGGCCGAGCTCGGGCGCCAGATAGACATTCGCCACCTCGCGGAAAGGTGAAGCCGGAATGCCAATGGTGCCGCCTGCACCTACCAACAATAGGATCGCGCCATTCCAGGCCAGCAAGCCTGCTAGGGTCACGATGAAGGACGGCAGTTGGAAGATCGTGATCAAGGCGCCTTGCAGAGTGCCGATGCCTAGCGCCGCTAGCAAGCCGAGCGGGACTGTGATGTACCACTCAAGGTTATAGGGCGGCCGCATCAAAATAGTGGCCAGCACGCCTGCCACGCCGCTGACATAGGCGACCGAGAGATCGATCTCGCCCAGGAGCAGCACGAAGACCACGCCGAAGGCGATCATGGCGATGCCGGACATCTGCAAAATCAGGTTGACAATGTTGTTCGGCGCTAGATAAGACGGATTGCGCGATTGGAAGAAAAGCGCCACTGCCACAATGCCGATGATAATCGGCAACGGCCCGAGCGCGCCCGCGCGCACACGCTGAAAGTATGCTCGCACGTACTCGCTGAGCGTCTGCTGTTCGCGGCTCTCCAGCAGCGCATTGCGCGGCTGCATTGAAGCGTCATCTACACTCATGATTCCTTCATCCCTGGCACGTGCTGTAGCGCGCCGGCCGTGATAGCATGGACGACTTCCTGCTGTGTAGTCTGAGCTGTGACGAACTCGCCAACTTTTTGCCCTAGCCGTAAGACCGTGATCCGATCCGAGCATTCGAAGACGTCGTGCAAGTTATGCGAGATGATCACTACGCCCAGGCCTTTGGCGGCAAGATTGCGCACCAGGTTCAGCACCTGCCGCGTTTGCGCCACACCGAGCGCAGCGGTCGGCTCGTCTAGGATGACCAAGCGCGAGTTCCACAGCACAGCCTTAGCAATGGCAATGGCTTGGCGCTGGCCGCCTGAAAGGGCTGCCACAGGCGTGCGCACCGAGCGCAAGGTCGTGACCGAGAGCGACGTCAGCGTCTCAATGGCGGCCAGTTCCATGCGTGCCTCATCCAGCTGGATGAACTGCATCTTCTCGCGCCCTAAGAACATGTTGGCGACGACGTCGAGGTTATCGGCGAGCGCCAAATCCTGATAGACGATCTCGATGCCGAGCGCCGTTGCCTCACGCGGATTGTGAATGGTCACGCGCTTGCCGTCGAAGTAGGTCTCGCCTTCGTCAAAAGGATAGATGCCCGCGATGCCCTTGATCAGCGTAGATTTGCCGGCGCCGTTATCGCCGACCAGCGCCATCACCTCGCCTGCGCGCACTGAAAAGTCCACACGCATCAACGCTTGGACTGCGCCAAAGCGCTTGGAGACGCCTTTTAGTTCAAGCAACGGAGTCGTTTCCATATTAAGGTTTCTCAGGAGATGATCACGAACGCATCGGGTTGCGTGCTGCTAAGGGCAGGAAGCCCTGCCCTTAGCGCCTCGAGAGCCGTTTTGTGCTAGGCGCAGCTGTGCCTAGCGATCCTTCGGGCAGAATTGCTCGACCTCGCCGACGCAGATCTCTTCCCAGGTGCGGAAGCCGTCGGCGATCACAGTCTCGGCGATGTTGTCCTTAGTCACGCTGACTGGCACCAGCAGCACCGAAGGCACGTCGCGTGTGCCGTTGTTAACCGTGCCTGTGACCAGGTCGTCGGTCGGCTCGCCCTTGAGCAAGGCGATAGCGAGCGCAGCCGCCGCCTCAGCTTCGGCCTTGATGGCCTTGTAGACGGTCATGCTCTGCTTGCCCATCAGGATGTTCTGGATGCCGCTGACGGTTGCATCCTGGCCTGTGACAGGGATGTAAGGCTTGCCAGCGTTCTCAAGCGCTGCGATCACGGCGCCTGCCAAGCCGTCATTAGCAGCAATGGCGGCGTCGATCTGGCCGCCACTGGCCGCCAACATGGCCTCGAAGATGGTCAGCGCGCGCTGGTTATCCCAATCCGGCACCCACTCATCCGCCACTTTGATCCACTCGCCCGACTCGAACAGCGGATTGATCACGCTATCGTAGCCGTTCTTGAAGAGCGTGGCGTTGTTGTCGGTTGGCGAGCCATTCAAAACAGCCACACGCGGCTTCTCCAAGCCGGCTGCCTTCACGGCCGCCACTAGGCCTTCGCCTTGCAAGCGCCCGACCGCTTCGTTATCGAAGCTGACGTAGAAATCGGCGCCCTCGCCTTCAATAGTCAGGCGGTCGTAGTCGATCACCTTAACACCCGCTTCGCGCGCTTTCTCGATGATGGTCGCGCCGGAGCCGCTATCGAGGTTGACCAGCAAAATGACCTTAGCGCCTTCCGTGATCGCCTGCTCGGCCTGCGTCAGTTGACGTGCGGCATCGCCATTGGCGTTCACGATGCTATACTTGACGCCTGCTTCTTCGAAGGCAGCAGCCAGGAAGCGACGGTCATCGGCTTCCCAGCGCGCTGATGAGGCTGCATCGGGCAGCAACACAACGATGCTCCCTTCCTGAGCGTAGCTCTTGACGCTGAAGCCTGCAAAAACGCCCGCTACCAGCAGGGCAACCATAAAGAGACCGACAATCTTGCGCATGGTTAACCTGTCCTCCATGGTGAAGCAAAACAACTTTTCGAGGCGCGCAGAAGCCTCAGGCATCTATTTTACACCTGCTCTAGGCAAAAATAACCGTAGGATCGTGTGGTATTTTGCACAAATGCTTTTTGCAAATTTGCAGAGCAGAGCCGTTCAGCCCAAGTTCTGCAAAGCGAGCAGGACTCGCGCTTCAATCTCCTTAGGTGCATCAGGTGGCAAGCGCTGGATAGCGCTTTGCGCCTCAACGATGCTGAAGCCCATGCTCGTCAGCGCCGCAATGACGTCTGCATCGGCATCATTGATCGCGGCCAGTTCGCTCAGGGCATCAGCAGCCACGCCGATTTTATCCTTGAGTTCGAAGATGATCTTCTCGGCCGTCTTCTTGCCAATGCCCGATACGCGCATGAGCAGCTCGGGCTCAGCGCGGCGCACGGCAAGGCGCAGCTGATCGGTGCTGAGCGTGCTGAGAATAGCGAGCGCCAATTTGGCGCCCACACCTGAGACTGTGATCAGCGTCTCGAAGAGCGCGCGCTCATCCTCGCTGCTGAAGCCGTACAGGCTCAGCTCGTCTTCGCGCACCATCAAATGCGTGTAGAGCATGATCTCAGCGCCGACCTGCGCCTGCTCCAACGCGCTGCGCGTGGCACGCACTTGCAAGCCAACGCCGCCGATCAAAACCACAAGTGCATCGTCCTGGCGTTTGATGACCTGGCCGATAATCCGCTCGATCATCGCCTGATAAGTTTCCCTTGCTTGCGTGCCAGATCGATCAGCTTTGAATTGGCCGTGAATATCTGCACGTCAGGCAGCTCGCCATAGTCCGCATCGTCCGTCAGAATCTGGCGAATCTGTGCGCTGCGGGCTGCATGATAGATGAACACGTCATAGCTATCTATCGCAGCGAGCTGCAGCGTCTCACGCAGGCCGTGCGCATCTGTGACCACAGGCAACGAACGCTGATCAGTTATCCCTTCTGCCAAAAGCCAAGCCATCTGGAACTGCTCTACCACTTCGCGCCGTTTATCAAGTTGATGTCGGTAGTCTTTCAGCTTAATCTCAGGCTCACTGCACCTGAAAATCTCCCACTCATCGCGCTCAATCACGTGCGCCAGTTCTGCCAAAGAGACGATGCATTTCGTGAGCGTCGCGCCGACTGAGAGTGCGCGATTCACGTACGCCGAATAAAGGCTCGCTTTGCGCGAATCTTGCTCTTGTTGGCTCGCTAACGACAAGGCTTTCTCGTAGCACGTCCAGTAGAGCACATTAGTATCCAGCAGGAAGACATCGCTCGATCGCGGCTGATCGTCCCGCACACTGACCACGCTTGCACGTAGGTTAATCGGCATCAAAATCCTCTTCACGCTTGGTGATCACTGCCTCAACCGCCTCACGATATTTCGGATCGGCATAGTAGCGCTTGGCATTCTCAATAACGCGCCGCAAGATCGGCTTGAAGCCGACGGCAAGGTTCTCGAACTTCAAGAGCTTGTTGAGCGTCTCAGAATCGAAATCGCGCAGCAGCCGCCCAACGGCGACGTTCAGGAACGGCGAAGCGACAACTTGCACGCCTGCAAAGTCCAATTGCACGGGCTGTGCAGCTTTCAGCAACGGATAAATCTGAGCGTAAACGCGCTGCCCATCCTGGACTGTGACACAATACTTGCCGATCTGCTCGGCCAACTGAATGCGATTCATCTCGATCTCCTTGCTCAGAAGAACCATTCTTCAGCATCATCGGCTGTTGGCTCATCCGAGAGCTTGTAGCATGCCTGGTCAGATTTCAATCTGATCTGCACGATCGTGCCTGTGAAATTCGCCCGTCGCGTTTGGAAATTCTCGCCATTTTTATCAATGCATCCATGGCAATCTTCGCTGTAGATATCCAGGCTGCCCTGATTGAGCTTGACGAACTCTTTCAGAATCTTCAGGCCGTTGCCTCGCGGGCCAGCTTGCGTCGTATTGCCATCCTGAAAGACCCAGCTCATGGCTTCTCTCGCGCTCAGATCAGGCTGCCCACGCCGCGCGCGCACAGTCGCAGGAATGCCGATGCCAAAATCCACCAGCGTCAGCACAATCTCGTTCAGATGCGGATAAAACTGACCGCAGGTAAAAGCGCCAATCGGCGAACGCGCGTGATCGAAAACATTCACGTACGCCTCTAGCACTGTGGAGATGATCACGCCCTTCAAGGCATCGCTCAAGCGGACTCGCTCGTCGCGCAGCCAGTAATTTTTCAGATACTCAATGAATTCAGGCTCATTTTTGCTGCGATCCTCACGCACAGGCACAGCTGTGCTGCTCAAGGAGCTATGTGGCAGGCCAAGCGCAGCTGCGAAGCCGTTTTTCTCAAGGTTCAGCCAGACCTCTTGCTTCTTGGGCTGCTTCACAGAGAGCTGCATGCCTTTGCTTTGCGCCAACCGCGCTAACCCTAAGACGAAGGCCACGCCATTTTGTCTGAAAAACACGCAATCTGTGAAATCCAGCTCAATTTCTTGCGCTTCAGTCTCTCTATTGAGGCGTTGCCACAGTTTGAATAGTCTAGCGTAATCGTAGAATCCGTCATTCACCTTCTCTGGAATCTTCAAAACAAGCATTCTTTAGTCCTCCACTAGGCGCTCCCAACGCGAGCTTTGCAGCGCTGTGATCGCGATCGCCAGCGCATCAGCGGCGTCATCAGGCTTAGGCATCTGCTCCAAGTTCAGCAGCGTTTTGACCATGGCCTGCACCTGCTTTTTGCCCGCATTGCCCGAACCTGATACTGTTTGCTTGACTTGAGCGGGCTTGTACTCGCGGATTCTCACGCCTGCATCGGCGAGCGCGAGCAGCACCACGCCGCGCCCTTGCGCCACTGTGATCGCCGCTGTGATGTTCCTGCCGAAGAACATCTCTTCCACAGCCGCTTCCGTCGGCTGATACTCAGCGATCAGGCGCCTGACTTCGGCATAAATTTGCTTCAGGCGGTGTGGCATTGGCTGATCAGGCGGCGTGAGAATGGCGCCATAGGCGAGCGCTTGCAGCGTGCCTGTGGCGTCCTCGCACACGAAGGCGTAGCCTGTAGTGGCTGTGCCTGGATCGATTCCCATGATCAGCATATCGCCAAACCTTCACTTGCCTGATATGATACGCCAATTATAGCATTGAACGTCTGTGAAAAGCCGAGCAAACATGCTAGAATTTTCTTCAGAAGCTGGCTTTCAAAATGCGCTATACTGGGAAGCTAGCTATGAGATCGTCCTAGCGCTCATGGCAGCCTACCCTGAAGTGGACGTAGACTCGATCGGTCTGGAGCAGCTCAAGGCGCTCATCGTGGCGCTGCCCAACTTCGCCGACGATCCTGGGCTAGCGCATGATGAGTTGCTCAGCCAAATTCTGCGCGAATGGTGGGAAGAGATCGACGCTAGGCGCTAAAACTAAGGAGCCCGCGCTGCGCGCACAGGGCGGCAGCGTTCAGGAGGAGTTTTCATGACCAACGGTGAGATCAACTTACGCGACTTGCAGCATCCTGATATTCCTGTGCCGGAAGAGATGCAGTCTAACATTGCAGTGACCAGCTTGAGCAGCCTGTACAACTGGGCGCGCAGCCGCTCAATCTGGCCGATGCTCTTCGGCTTGGCCTGTTGCGCCATTGAGATGATCGCCACGGCGGCCAGCCGCTTTGACCTAGCGCGCTTCGGCATGGAAGTCATGCGCGCTAGCCCGCGCCAAGCCGACTTGATGATCGTCTCTGGCACGGTCACTAAGAAGATGATCGTGCCGATTGTGCGGCTCTACAACCAAATGCCCGAGCCGAAGTACGTGCTGGCAATGGGCGCTTGTGCTTCAGGCGGCGGCCCGTTCAAGGAAGGCTACAACGTAGTCAGCGGCATCGATAAATACGTGCCTGTGGATGTCTATGTGCCAGGCTGCCCGCCTACACCACAAGCGCTGCTCTACGGCTTAATCGCCCTACAAAAGAAGATCGAGCGCCAATCGCTCGGCGTCGGCGCCAGTGTGCCGTGGTATGGTGGCGGCCCAAGCGAAGAAGTGCCTGTGCCGATTCTCGGGCCCGACATCGTCGATCCGCGCCATGCTGAGCTGCTGCGCAAGGAAGCCCAGAAGAATCGCGTCACGCCGACCGTCGCCGAAATGCTCGCCGAGAGCGCACAGCCTGAAAGCGCTTGAACTACGTTACGGAGTACTTTCTTATGACCGATCAAGTTCTGCCACAAGTTACCGACTTGCCCAGCACCGTTGCTGCGCTCAAGGAACGCTTCCCAAACGCCGTCAAGGACGACACGCGCAGCGGCTATCAAGGCGTGATCGTTGATCCTGCGCACCTAACCGAGTTCGCCCGCGTCATCCGCGATGAATTCGGCTTCAATTATCTCTCCAGCGTGACCGCTGTGGACTATCTCGGGCATGGCGATCACCTGGAAGTGGTCTATCACGCTTACCGCGTGCCAAGCGGCGGCAAGCCGCTGGTCTTCAAAGCGCAAACCGACCGCAATGACGCCGTTGTGCCAAGCCTCGTCAGCATCTATCCCGGCGCTGACTTCCAAGAGCGCGAAGCCTACGACCTGTACGGCATCCACTTCGTTGGGCATCCTAACCTCAAGCGCATTCTGCTCTGGGAAGGCTTCGAAGGATATCCGATGCGCAAGGATTACCACGAAGCCTACTATGAGCAGGAGACCAAGCCCTTCGATAGTCGTTGGCCTGGCGGTCACGTCTTTCGGGCTGAGGAATACAATCCGTTCGGCCACAATGTGCGCTACCCTGCAGGCTTCACCCTGGACGACTACAAGCCTGTGGCTGAGGAGCAGCTCCAGCAGGGCATGGCGCTCGGCGTGGACATCATGGGCGACCCTGCCTTCCGCACTGATCGGCTGATCGTCAACCTCGGGCCGCATCATCCGAGCACGCATGGCGTCTTCCGCATGATGGTGGCGCTCACAGGCGAGACCATTGAGTCCTTAGAGCCTGTGATGGGCTACTTGCATCGCAATCACGAGAAGATCGGCGAGCGCAACACTTGGTACGGCAACATGCCCTTCACGGATCGCCTCGACTACATCTGTAGCATGGCGAACAACCTCGCCTACGCCATCACAGTCGAACAGATGATGGGCAACCAGGTCAGCGTGCCCTACCGCGCCGAGGTCATCCGTGTGCTGATGGCTGAGCTGACGCGCATCACCAATCATCTCTGGGCGATCGGCTTCCTGCTCAACGACTTGGGCGCCTTCTTCACGCCGGCCCTTTACGCCATCCAAACGCGCGAGTACATCCTGGATTTCTTCGAAGCAACGGCTGGCTCGCGCATGATGTGCAACTATATGCGCATTGGCGGCGTCGCCAAAGACCTGATGGCACGCATTCGTAGCGAGGCAGCGCTGATCAACGACAAAGTGCGCGACATGGACACAATGGAGTACCTTGATAAGCTGATCAACGACCGCCTGCCGCGCTCGATCGATGAGCTGGATGAGCTGCTCTCTGAGAGCGAGATCATTAAGAGCCGCTGCATCGGCGTCGGCTTGCTGCCCGCTGAGATGGCCATCGCCTACAGCGCCTCTGGGCCGCTGCTGCGCGCTTCAGGCGTGCCATACGATATCCGCCGCGCCGATCCATACAGCATCTACCCTGAGCTGGAATTCGATATCTGCACGCGGCCCAATGGCGATATCTACGATCGCTACTACCTGCGCCTTGATGAAATGCGTCAAAGCGTGCGCATTCTCAAGCAAATCCTGCCGCGCCTGAAGGACACACAAGGGCAGCCGATCTTCGGCGGCAAGACCAGCTACTCGATCAAGGTGCCAGCAGGCGAGGCTTACGGCCATGCCGAGAATCCCAAAGGCGAGCTAGGCTTCTATTGCGTCTCCACAGGCGGCGGCAATCCATGGCGCTATCATGTGCGGGCGCCCAGCTTCATCAACCTGACGCCGCTGGGCGAAATGTGCAAAGGGCAAAAAGTGGCGGATGTGGTCGCTATTCTCGGCAGCATTGACATTGTGCTAGGCGAGACGGATCGCTAGGAGTGACAACTGCGATGTACGGTTCAGGCATTCTCAAAGGCTTAGGCGTGACGTTCCGTCACCTGATCACGACCTTCATTGATGATATCCAGTGGCTTGGGCGCAAGCGCGATGTTGAGGTCTTCCAGCAAAAGCAAAGCCTGGCCAACCGCGGCCTGGTCACGGTCGAGTATCCTGAGGAAAAGCTAGCAGTGCCAGAGCGCTTCCGCTTCACGCCCTTCCTGATCACCTACAACCAGGACGATCCTGACTATCCAGGCAAGGATTGGTGCACCTCGTGCGGCATTTGCGCCAAAGTCTGCCCGCCTCAGTGCATCTGGATTGTGCGCGGCACAGACCCGAAGACGGGTCGTCCCAAGCCCGAGCCCGAGCAGTTTTACATCGACATCGATATCTGCATGAACTGCGGCTACTGCGCTGAGTACTGCCCGTTTGATGCGATCAAGATGGATCACAACTATGAGTTGGCCTCTTATGATCGCACCTCGACGCACATCCACGATAAGGCGCGGCTCTCACGCGAGATTCGCTACTGGCAATCTATCGCGCCGACGATCGCGGCTGAGGAAGAAGCAGCGCGTGGCGGCTATGACCACACGGACGTGCAGAAGGCGCGCAAGAAGGCAGGCCTGGAGCCATCACGTCCCGATCCGCTCAAGGTCAAGCCTGCCGAGCCTGAGCCTGCGCCTGTGGCTGTCGCTGTAGCTGAAGCGCCTGCGGCCGCACCGCAAGCTGAGGCGCCGAAGGCTGAAGCGGCGCCTGCGGCCAGCGCAGCGCCCGCTGCGCCGAGTTCAGCGGCCGCCGATGGCGAGACGCCGCCGCATCCTGGCTGGATCAAGCGCGGCAAGCGCTGGATCGATCCGAACGCAAAGGTCGAGCCTGTGCGCCGCAAGGGCAAAAGCGAGTGAATCTAAAGCAGTGCGGAGAGAAACTTCTCCGCACTGCTCTTATGTGCCGCGCGCCTGCTGTGTGCCGATCAGTTGCTCATCATCAGCACGGGCTTCAGCACCTCGCCCGACTCAGAGGCGTGCATGGCTTCGTTGATCTGCTCAAAGGGGAATTGACGGATCAGCCGATCGAATGGGAAGCGCCCTTGCTTGTACAGCTCCACCAAGGCAGGGATGAAGATATCAGGCACGCTCTCGCCTTCGATGATGCCGCGCACTGTGCGCCCGAACAGCAGCAAGTTCGCATCCAGGGCCAGCTCGGCCTGTGGCGCAGGCAAGCCGACGACGCCACAAACGCCGCGCGGCACCAGCACGTCCACAGCCTGCCGCATCACCTTGGTGATGCCCGTCGCTTCCAAGCTATAGCGCACGCCGCCGCCTGTCAGCTCGCGGATCGCCTCCACAGGATCGACTTCGGCCGCGTTGATCACATGCGTCGCGCCTAGCTCGCGCGCTAGCGCCAGCCGATGCGGCTTGACATCCACGCCGATGATCATGCCGCAGCCGACGGCGCGCGCCGCCATAATCGCCGCCATGCCGACGGCGCCCGTGCCAAAAATGGCGATGCTGCTGCCCACTTCAGGCCGCAAAGCATTCATGATGCTGCCCGCGCCCGTCTGCAAGCCGCAACCAAGCGGCCCGAGCAGCTCAATGGGCACATCTTTAGGCACCTTGACCACATTGCGCTCATAAGCGATGGCGTAAGTGCCAAAAGACGACTGCCCGAAGAAGCCGCCATGAATCGGCACGCCGTTCTGCCGCATCGTCGTCGAGCCATCAGCGCGCACACCTGCCATGTTCAACATAGGGAAGTTCTGGCAATAGGCAGGCGCGCCATCTTCGCAGTTCAAGCAGCGCCCGCATGAGTTGTAGGTCAGCACCACGTGGTCGCCTGGCTGCACCTTGCTCACGCCTGCGCCAACTTTCGCCACTACGCCTGCGCCTTCATGCCCAAGCACAATCGGTGCGGGAAAGCCCAAGCCCGCCAAACCCTGTGCGTACATATCCGTGTGGCAGATACCCACGGCACTGATCTTGACCAGCACCTCGCCCGCCTGCGGATCGTCCATCTCCACGGCTTCAATCTGGAATGGCGCGCCCGCTTGGCGCACAACGGCAACTTTCACGTCCATATGCGGTTCCTTTCCAAACCTAATGCTTTTTGCAGACGTGAGCGATTTTAAGGCTGCGCCGCGCCTTTTGGCAAAACGCGACGCAGTCTCAATAGCCGTTCATTCGTGGCGCAAGCGGAAGTGATCAAGCTGCGAGAGGGCGCGCACTTGTTCTTCGGCGCGGTAGGAGCTGCGCACTAGCGGTCCGCTCTCGACCCACTTGAAGCCAAGTTCCAAGCCGATGCGCTTGAGTTCCTCGAACTCAGCAGGCTCATAGTAGCGCTCAATGGGCAAGTGCCGCTTGCTGGGCTGTAGATACTGCCCGATGGTCAAGATATCTACCTTGAGCGCTGCCAGATCGCGCATGACAGCGACCACTTCATCGAAGGTCTCGCCCAGCCCGACCATAATGCCGCTCTTGGTCAGCACGAGCGGATCGAGCGCTTTAGCGTTGCCGAGAGTTGCCATTGCCCATTCGTATTTATCTTGCGGTTGCACGCGTTTGAACAGACGCGGCACGGTCTCCACATTATGGTTGAGGATTTCCGGCTGCGCGTCCACAACGATTTTGAGCGCCTCGATCTTGCCCTTGAAATCTGGGATCAGCACCTCGATTGAGCAGCCAGGCTGGACTTGCCGAATGCGTCGGATGACCATGGCGAAGATCGGCGCGCCGCCATCAGGGCGCTCATCGCGGTTGACGCTGGTGATGACCACGTGGCGCAGATTCATGGCGCGCACAGCCTCAGCGACGCGGATCGGCTCTGTCCAGTCCAGCGGCGCAGGTCGGCCTGTCTTGATATCGCAGAAGCCGCACGAACGCGTGCAGGTATCGCCCATCATCAGGAAGGTGGCAGTGCCGTTGCCCCAGCACTCGCCAATGTTCGGGCAGTGCGCTTCCTCACAGACTGTGTTGAGCGCCTTGCTGCGCATCAAAGCGCGGACGCGCTCGTAGGTGGCGCCGCCAGGCGCGCGCACCTTGATCCATGGCGGGCGGCGCTGCGGATGAGCGGGCTGCGGCGCGGCGTC
>RFIM01000175.1 GCA_003695215.1 Chloroflexota bacterium | reverse complement strand
CGCCTTGGCTGGCCTGCCTGTTGTGTTTGGCTTGAAGGCGCCACTCGGTCGGCACGTAATAGTCGTCCTCAGGCAGCTCGATATAGCGCCCGCTCATCAGATTGTAGCTGGCTGTGCGATGGCGCACCCATTGCCACCAGACCACAAGCGGTGCGTGGACTCTAAAGGTCATGACCACATGCTCAAAGGGCGTGGTGTGGCGGTGCCGCATCAGGTAATGGATGAGCTTGCGATCGGCTTCCTCGCCCTTGCTCTCGCCAAGCAAGCTGACGCGTGCTGAGGCAACCACGACGCTATCCGCGCTGACGCCGCTAGCAGGATGCGGCATGGCATCAATGAGTTCTAGCCAACCGCGATCCAGCACGCCGATGCGCTTACCGATCAAAGTCTGTCTTTCGTCCACGGTTCATCACTTTGCGTCCCTGAAAGGCAGCGCGCCATTGTAGCACGTCTCGCTAGAGCACAACAGATGTTGAAAGCCTAACGGACTTCGTATTACAATCTGCAGGGAACTATCAGCGCAGATGTGGCGCTTTGCTTCGCCAGAGGCAGCGCTTTCAGGAATGGAGCACTAGGTATGGCAACGACCAAAGCACACGCGCTTGCCGCGCTTGGCCAATCTATCTGGTATGACAACATCCGCCGCTCGCTCTTGGAGTCGGGCGGCTTGCGCAAGCTGATCGACGAAGGCGTGCTGGGCGTGACCAGCAATCCGACCATCTTTGAGCGCGCCATTGCAGGCAGCACGGACTATGACACAGCCTTGCAGAGCCTCGTCCAAGCGGGCAAATCGGTCGAGGAGATTTACGAGGCTTTGGCGATTGAAGATATCCGCGCTGCGGCTGATATCCTGCAGCCCGTCTACGAGCAGACCAATGGCGTAGACGGCTACGTCAGCCTGGAAGTTAGCCCGAAGTTGGCGCACGATACTGATCGGACTGTGGCAGAGGCGCGGCGGCTGTTCGCGGCTGTTGGGCGCCCGAACGTGATGATCAAGGTGCCTGCCACGCCTGAAGGCATCCCTGCTATTCAGACCTTGATCAGCGAAGGCATCAACATCAACGTCACCCTGATCTTCGCGCTAGAGGCCTACCATGCAGTTATGGAGGCCTACCTGCGTGGCTTGGAGCTGCTGGCTGAGCGCGGCGGCGATTTGGCGCGTGTGGCTTCAGTGGCGTCTTTCTTCGTCAGCCGCGTAGATACGCTGGTGGATTCAGAGTTGGCGAAGCTGGGCAACACTGAGCTGCAGGGCAAGATCGCCATCGCTAATGCCAAGCTCGCCTATCAGGCTTTTCGGCAAGTTTTTAGCGGCGAGCGTTGGGCGCGGCTGCAGGCGCTGGGCGCGCGCCTACAGCGTCCGCTCTGGGCAAGCACCAGCACCAAGAATCCTAATTATCCCGACACGATCTACGTGGACAACCTGATCGGCGCCGATACAGTCAATACAGTGCCGCCCGCCACACTGGAGGCGCTGCAAGATCACGCCACAATCGCGCTGACCATTGAGCAAGGCTTGGATGAAGCGCGCGCGCAACTGGCACAGCTCGCCGCGCTCGGCATTGATATGGCTGTAGTGACCGAGCAGCTCTTGCGCGAAGGCGTCTCAGCTTTCGCTAAATCTTTCGAGGCGCTGATGGATAGTATTGAGCTGAAACGCGAGCGCTTGCTCTCCGAGGCGCAGCGGCGTTATGCCAATCTGGGCCAGGCTTGGGCGCGCGTGCGCGCACGCCTTGACCAGATGGATGCGCAGGACATCATGCAGCGCATCCACGTCCGCGATCATACGGTCTGGAAGCCTGAGCCGACTGAGATCGTCAATCGGCTGGGCTGGCTGAACATCGCGACGCGCATGAACGACGCAGCGCTGCTCGAGCGGCTCTACACGCTGACTGATGAAGTCTGGGCGGACGGCTTGCAGCAGGTCGTGCTGCTCGGTATGGGCGGGTCCAGCTTGGCGCCGCAAATGTTCGCTGAGATTTACGGCACGAGCGTCGGCAACTTGGATGTTCACGTGTTGGATAGCACTGATCCTGATTATGTGCGCACCTACATCGAGCGCTTTGCGCCACAGCGGACGCTCTACATCGTCTCAACCAAGTCGGGCGGCACTGTCGAGACGCTCTCGCTCTTCAAGACTTTCTACAATCTGGTGTTGGCGCATTACGAAGGCGACGCGCAGAAAGCAGGGCAGCATTTCATCGCCATCACCGATCCGAATAGCGCTATCGAGCAGCTTGCACAGGCTTATCAGTTCCGCGCGACGTTCTTGAACGATCCTGAGATCGGCGGGCGCTACTCGGCGCTCTCGTATTTCGGCTTGGTGCCAGCCACGCTTGATGGCATCTATGTACCGCGTCTGCTAGAGCGCGCCGAGCAAATGCAGCAGCTGTGCAGCCCTGCTCATGATGCTGTCTACAATCCTGCGGCGTGGCTAGGCGCCATCTTGGGCGAGATGGCGCTTAGCGGGCGCGATAAAGCCACTTTCATCCTGAGCGAGGCAATTGCCAGCTTTGGCGATTGGCTTGAGCAACTGATCGCCGAGTCAACAGGCAAGGAAGGCAAAGGCATCTTGCCTGTCGTCGGCGAGCCGCTCGGCGCGCCTGAGCAATACGGCGCCGATCGTCTCTTCATCTATCTGCAGCTGGAAGGCGACACGCGCTACGATGAGGCGCTGGCTGCGCTCGAGCGCGCAGGGCATCCGACAGTGCGCTTCGTGTTGCGCGATAAATACGAGATTGGCGCGCAAATCTTCCTATGGGAATTGGCGACAGCTGTGGCAGGCTACGTGCTGGGCATCAATCCCTTCGATCAGCCGAACGTCGAGAGCGCTAAGAGCGCGGCGCGCCAGATCGTAGCCACTTACCGCGAGCGCGGCGCCCTGCCCGAGCCGACGCCTGCTCTGCGTGATGGCGCACTGACGCTCTATGGCACTGAGGTGCGCGGCACGCGCGCCGCTGAGGCACTCCGAGCCTTCTTGAGCGCCGTGCCTGCCAATGGTTACATCGCTCTGCAAGCTTACCTGCCGCCCTCAGCCGAGACCGACGCGGCGCTCATGCAATTGCGGCTGCGCTTGCGCGCCCTGACCAAGCGCGCCGTGACCGTAGGCTACGGCCCGCGCTTTTTGCACAGCACAGGCCAGCTGCACAAGGGCGATAGCGGCACAGGCCTGTTTGTGCAATTCACCAACACGCCACAGCAGGATTTGCCGATCCCTGATGAGGCAGGCAAGCCCGAGTCGTCCATCAGCTTCGGCGTGTTGAAGTTGGCGCAAGCCTTGGGTGATGCCCAAGCGCTGCGCGAAGGCGGGCGGCGCGTGTTGCGTATCGATCTGGGCACGGATGTGAGCGGCGGCTTGCGCGCTTTGCTGGAAGGGCTTGAGCCATGAGCGTCGACGTTGACATCCTCAAGCGGCGTGCGGCTGAGCGCGCCGTCGAGCTGGTCGAGTCAGGCATGATCGTCGGTTTGGGCAGCGGCAGCACGGCTAGCCATGCCCTACGGCGCATAGCTGAGCTGATCCAAGCGGGCAAGCTGCAGGACATACGCGGCGTGCCAACTTCGCAGCGCATCGAGCAAGAAGCGCGTGCGCTCGGCATTCCGTTGATTGATCTAGATGACGTGGAGATCATCGATCTGACCATCGACGGCGCCGATGAAGTCGATCCTGACCTGAACTTGATCAAAGGCGGCGGCGGCGCCTTGCTGCGCGAGAAGATCGTGGCCCAGATCAGCCGACGCGAGATCATCGTGATTGACGACTCAAAGCTTTCACACAAGCTCGGCACGCGCTGGCATTTGCCAGTGGAAGTTGTGCCGTTCGGCTGGCGCACGCAAGTCCGCTATCTTGAGAGTCTCGGCGCGAAGGTGACGTTGCGGCAGGTCGAAGGCGCGCCTTTCAAGACCGATCAAGGCAACCTAATCCTGGACTGCAACTTCGGCCCGATAGACGACCCAACGGACTTGGCAAGGCGCATCAAGGCGCGCGCAGGCATCGTGGAGCATGGCCTGTTCTTGCACATGGCCACTGAAGTGATCGTCGCTAGCATCAGCGGCATTCGGCGCATCACGCGCAGCGCCACACGGCTTTAGAAGTCATAGCGCACAGTGTTGACGAGCTAGCACAAAAGCAGCGCAAGATGCGCTGCTTGCACTCAGCAGCTGCGCTGCACTGCTTCAGGTGCGGCACAGCGCTCGTCTAGACAGCGATGTAAATCCGCTTGTTGATCTTGCCCTTGCTTTTGTAGTCGGTGATGCGAATCGCCCCGACTTCAGCCGTGTTGCGCACGTGTGTGCCGCCGTCGGCCTGCACATCTAGCCCTTCGATGCTCACCACGCGCACTTCAGCGATCTCTGGCGGCAATAGGTTCACTTTGGTGCGGATTAGGTCAGGGATTTGGAAGGCTTCATCGCGCGGCAAAAGGCGCACCCTGATCGGGCGCGCCGCGGCCACTTCTGCGTTCAGCGCCGCCTCAACTGTGCGCACAAAATCGCCGTGCAGCGTCTCGAACTCGAAATCCAGCCGACCTTCGCCTGGCTCCATGTTGCCACCCGTGACCTGCGCGCCGTAATCGCGGAAGATGACCGCGCTCAGGATGTGCAAGGCAGTGTGCGTGCGCATCAGCTTATAACGCCGCTCCCAATCTAGCTCGCCGATCACTGCCGCGCCGATCTCGGGCAAAGGCGACTCAGGCGTTAGGATGTGCGCCACTTGTCCATCAACTTTCTGCACTTTTGCCACGCGCAGTGGCATGCCGTTGTGCGTCAGCGTCCCGAGATCGCACGGCTGGCCGCCGCCACCTGGATAGAAAGCTGTCCGATTGAGTATGACGGCGTGCAGCTCGGCGTTCACAGCAATCACTGTTGCCTCAAAGGTTCGGATGTAACTATCGAGAAGG
>RFIM01000174.1 GCA_003695215.1 Chloroflexota bacterium | reverse complement strand
TCACCAAAGCCGACCTCGATATACCGTTGCCAAGCGCCGAAGCGCCATCAGAGCATGCTGCACCTGAAGCGCCGCCTGAGCCTGCTGTGCCTGTGGCGCAAGCTCCACAGCCTGCAGCCGACGATCCGCTTGGCGGCATGGATCCGATGGCTTGGCTAGAGAGCCTGGCGCGGCGGCAAGGCGCTAACCCTGATGAGCTGATCACCAAAGCCGACCTCGATATACCGTTGCCAAGCGCCGAAGCGCAGGTCACAGCCCCTGGCTACACGGATTTTGATCCCTTCAGCGCCAGCACGCTCAGCGCTAGTGCGCGCGCTTTGGAACAACCGCCTGCCGAAGAAGACACAATGGCATGGCTCGAGTCGCTGACAGCCGAGTCAAGCGCCTCAGCTGTGTCATCTGCAGGCGCACAGGCGCTCGATCCACTAGAGTGGCTTGCCAGCCTCAGCGATACGTCAGAGGGTACCCGCGAAACCTTGAGCGCAGATGAGCCTGTCGTCCAGAGCATGTCGCCTGAACAGGCGCTCGCCTGGCTTGACTCGCTCTCGGCTGAGCCTGAGCCCGAGCCAACGCTGCCAAGCCCTGCTAGGGATGTCTCGTCGCTTGAGGCAGGCGGCCTTTCCGACGATCCACGAGAGGTGCAGGCATGGCTGACTGAACAGTTGGGCAGCCTGCTGCAAACACGCGCAGCTGAAACCGACTTGGCAGCTGCTGATGTGCCGCCTGCAGAGCCAAACAATGCGCTGCCTGATTGGCTCAGCGAGGCAATTGTCGATCCAACCCTGCCTGCGGCGCGTGGCACGCTCGATCCTGAGATCAAGCTGCCGACGCCGCCTGCTGACCTGCCCACTTGGCTGCTGGAAGAGCCTGAGGCCGATCTCGACCTTGATCTCGGCGAGGATTTCATCCCGCCACAAGCGCCTTTGCCACAAGTGCCTGAAGCAGCCTTGGACCTGGCGCCAGAAGAAATCGAGCGCATGATCAAGCCGAGTTCGCCCGAGGAAGTCGACGATCTGGCTGAGTACTTCGATGAAGAGTACGACCGTCGGTTGGCAGGCGACGAGACTATTCCGCTGTGGTACTTGGAAGCCTTGCAACGCGCTGAGAACGTGAGTATCACAGAGCCCGCCCCAGCGGCGCCACCTGAGCCTGAAGTCACTATGGCGTCGGCTGAGCCTGTCGCTGAGAGCGGCCTCCCTGACTGGCTGCGCGAATTGCAGCCCGAGGAACCAAGCCAAGCGCCCGCTATCGCGTCTTCTAGCTCGAAGCTGCCTGAAGAGCTGAGCTGGCTCGAAGCGCTGGCAGAAGGTTTGCCTGAAGAACCAACCGTTCCTTCAGAGCCAGAGCGGCCAGCGATCGTCGAACCTGCGATCAGCGAGCGCCCTGAGTGGCTAGCGCCGACGGGCAGGCTCGATCCAAGCGTTGTGGAGCGCTATGAGGCAGAGCAAGCGGCGCGCGCCGCTGAGCCTGAACCGCAGCCCGTGCCCGAACCTGAGCTGCCAATGCGCAAAGCTGAGCTGAGCCAGGTGTTGCAACAGGCGCGTCAGCAAGTGGCACAAGGGCAAGTCCTGCCCGCATTGGAGCACTATCAGCAGCTGGTTGATGCAATGCAGAACCTTGAGGAAGTGCGCGCTGACCTGCGCCAATTGGTCGAGCAGCATCCGAAGGAGCCAAAGCTGCGCCGCTTGCTCGGCGATACACACATGCGGCTTGGCGATCTGCAGGCGGCGTTGGACGCTTACCTGACGGCCTTGAAGGAACTCTAAAGGCGGCGAGGCGACCTTGCCTGAACAGACAATTGCCTTGATTGCGCACGACGGCAAAAAAGCGGATATGGTCGCCTTTGCCATGCAGCATCGTGAGCGGCTCAGCCACTATCATCTGATTGCCACAGCGACCACGGGCAAGCTCATCCGTGAGAAGTGCAGCTTGCCGGTGCAATGTATGCTCTCAGGCCCACAAGGCGGTGATGCTCAAATTGCCGCGCTCGTCGCCACAGGGCAAGTGGCTGCTGTCTTCTTTTTCGTCGATCCGTTGGCAGCGCAGGCGCACGATCCCGATATTCAGTCGCTTTTGCGCATCTGCAACGTGCATAATGTGCCATTAGCGACCAACGCCGCCACTGCCACCTACATCATCAGTGAAAAGACGCTGTGAGCCCAAGCGCGCTGATCGATCTCTCAGGCAAAGTCGCGCTCGTCAGCGGCGCCAGCAAAGGCATTGGTGCAGCAATTGCGCAATTATTCGCTGCCGCTGGCGCCGATCTGGTCTTGTTCAGCCGAAACATGTCGCCTGAGGCGACTCAAGCTGCTTTCAGTGCGGCATATGGCAAAGTGCCGCTGGCCTTCCGCGCTGACGTGAGCGATGCCAACGCTGTGGCGCAAGTTGTGGAGCGCGCCGCGGCGCATTTCGGCCACATCGATATCCTCGTCAACAACGCTGCTGCCAATGTCACTGCACCTTTGCTAGAGACGACCGATGCGCAGTGGTGGTCGGCCTTGAACGCCAACTTGATTGCAGCAGCGCGCCTGAGCGCGTTGTGCGCGCCATACATGCAAGCGCGGCGCTGGGGCAGGATCATCAACATCAGCAGCAATCTAGGCGTCTTTGCGCTCGCCAACAAAGGTGCCTACAGCGCTAGCAAGGCGGCGCTGTTGCAATTGACGCGCAACCTTGCCCTAGAGCTTGGAGAATACGGCATTTTAGTCAACGCGCTTGCCGTCGGCGCCATAAACACAGATGCCGAGGCAGATGACGGCAGGCCTGCGCGCGACTACGATGCTATCGCGCGCACTATCATCCTGAAGCGGCTTGGCACGGCGCAAGAAGTGGCGCGCGTGGCGCTCTTCTTCGCTTCTGAGCTGAGCGCCTTCATCACAGGTCAGGCGCTTTTCGTAGATGGCGGTGCCAGCGTATGGTTCCCTGCCTAATCGCTCGGCGCAAGGCGTGCCATGAGCGCTAGCAGCGCCGCATTGACCTGCGCTTGTTGCTCGGCATGCGTGATGCTGGCTTCCTTATCGCGATCCTGCCTGCCATACCAGCCGAATTGAGCGTGGTTGCCGCCTTCGATGCGCACGAACACAACCGACTCAGGATACAAGGCGCGCGCACCTTCCACTTGCTCAGGCAAGGCCAAACCATCTTGTGTGCCGTAAATGACGCTGACAGCTAGGTCTGTGCGCGCCGACATATCCATATTGGCTTCGGGATAACTGGCGATGACCGCTAGGCCTTGCACCTTGCCCGCGTTTTGTGCTGCATAGCGCGCCGCCATAGCGCCACCAAGCGAATGCCCGCCGATTGCCCATACGCGGATGTTCGGATAGCGCTCGATGATGGCATCGGCAGCGTTGACATTCAAGATGGCGAGGTTGAGCGGCATCGGCACAATCACGGCCAGGTAACCTGCCTGGGCGAGAGCGCGCGCTGTTGGCGCGTATGCTTCAGGCGGCACACGGCCGCCCGGATAGTAAATGAAGCCTGCGCGCGGCGCCTTGCCGATAGGCTCGAAGATCAACTCAGAGCTGCGCGTGACTTTGACAACAGCGTCTGATTCGAGCGCGGCGAGCGCCTCTGGCATTGGCGCGCCGCTCGGCGTGGCCGCCCAGAGGACGAAGATAGCACTTCCGATAATGAAACTTATCAACAGAATGACCAGGGCTTTCCTGAGCATGTGGGTATTTCCTTGTGGTGCGGAATTTCCACGCCTAGTCATAACACAGCGCGCAGCTTGCCGCGATAAATCTTGCGTTAGAAAGCCAATCGCCTTTGCTGAAAGCAGGCTGCGCAACGAAAATTTGGTAAACGCAATTGTGATGATTCTTGAGAGTCTATGACACGCTTGATCTGGTGGCTGCGCCGCGATCTGCGCCTGAACGACAATGCGGCGTTGCACTACGCGCTCACGCATGCTGAGAGCGTAGTGCCTGTCTTCATCTTTGATTCGACCTTGCTGAAGGCCGAACGCTTGCGCGGAGCGCGCAAGGCTTGGCTCTTTGACGGCTTGCGCGCGCTCGAGTCCGATCTGCAGCGCTATGGCTCGCGGCTGATCGTCTGCGAAGGCACACCTGCAGAGGCATTGCTCGCGCTTTGCGCTGAGATAGGCGCCGAGGGCGTCGTCTTCAACCGCGATTACAGTCCGTATGCTGCCAAGCGCGATGCAGCAGTGCAAAAAGCGCTAGCCGAGCGCGGCTTATCGGCGCACAGCTGCGCTGATTTGCTGATCCATGAGCCGCACGAGGTGCCGAGCAAGAGCGGCAAGCCGTACGACGTCTACTCGCCGTTCCGCCGCGCTTGGGAAGCGCTGCCTAAGCCTGAGCCATACGCGATCAGCGATGCCATGCGCGCCAAGTTGCGCCTACCCGATGAGCTCGCTGCATTGCCGAGCTTGCCCATTCCAGTTGGCGAGCAGCCTGTGCCGCAGCCGATTGGCTTGCCCGGCGAAGCTGAGGCGCTACGTCGCCTTGAGGCGTTTATCGCTGCGCCGATCTATCGCTACCATGAGCGGCGCGATCTGCACGGCGAAGATGGCACTTCGGCGCTAAGCCCGTATTTGCGCTTTGGCATGATCAGCGTGCGCATCTGCTACCAGGCAGCGCAGCGCGCGCGCAGCGCGGCCTTAGACGAGTCGGCGCGCAGAGGCGTGGACGTCTGGATCAGCGAGCTGGTTTGGCGAGAGTTCAACTATCAGGTCTTGGCGCGCTATCCCTACAGCGTGCGCCGTAACTTGCGCCCTGCCTACGACGCGGTGCAATGGGAAGATAATCCTGAGCACTTGGCGGCATGGCGCGAAGGGCGCACAGGCTACCCTGTGGTCGATGCGGCGATGCGTCAGCTGCTGCAGACAGGCTGGATGCACAATCGGACGCGCATGATCGTCGCCTCATTCCTGTGCAAGGACTTGCTATGCGATTGGCGGCATGGCGAGCGCTTCTTCATGCAGCATTTGCTCGATGGCGATGTGGCGAACAACGTCGGCGGCTGGCAATGGACGGCCGGCACAGGCACGGATGCAGCGCCGTATTTCCGCGTCTT
>RFIM01000173.1 GCA_003695215.1 Chloroflexota bacterium | reverse complement strand
TGGCTGCCTGCAGGGACAGTGCCGCCGCTCAGCGCGATTGAGGTGTCGCCAGCGCTAGGCGCAAAGGTGCCGCTGCAGGTGTTGGTAGCGTTCGGCGGCGAGGCAACCGTCATGCCTGAAGGCAGGTTGTCGGTCACAGCCACGCCCGTCAGGGTCAGCGTCGGATTGGGATTGGTGATGGTCAGTGTGATAGTGCTGATAGCGCCTACCTCGATAGTGGCTGGGCTGAAGGCTTTGGCGATGCTTGGCGGCGAGACGGCGCTGACTGTGAGCGTAGCGCTAGCCGTGTTGCCTGTGCCGCCATTGGTCGAGCTGACGTTCCCTGTCGTGTTGACCGAGTCGCCAATTGTGCTTGTGGTCACGTCCACTGTGAGCGTGCAGTGGCTGCCTGCAGGGACAGTGCCGCCGCTCAGCGCGATTGAGGTGTCGCCTGCGTTAGGCGCAAAGGTGCCGCTGCAGGTGTTGGTAGCGTTCGGCGGCGAGGCAACTGTCATGCCTGAAGGCAGGCTGTCGGTCACAGCCACGCCCGTCAGCGCCACACTTGGATTCGGATTAGTGATGGTCAAGGTCAGCGTGCTAGTGCTGCCAGCCGTGATAGTAGCAGGTGTGAAGGTTTTAGCGAGGCTCGGCGGCGCAGGCGTGATGGTCAGCGTCGCTGTGGCGGGCTGCGGATTAGTGGCGCCTTGCTCGTTGGTCAGCGCGCCTGCAGGGATAGTGTTATCGTAACTGCCTGCAACTGTGCCTGTCACGTTCGCTTGGAAGGTGCAGCTGCCGTTCGCAGGCACTGTAGCGCCGCTCAAGCTGATGCTGGTGCCGCCTGGAATCGCTGTCACGGTGCCTCCAGAGCAGGTGGTGCTGGCACTGGCAGGCGAGGCAACCGTCAAGCCTGCGGGCAAGTTATCCGTGGCGCTAGCATTAGTCAGCGTCAAGCCGCCTGTATCGCGGATAGTGATGACCAGCGTCGAGACGCCGCCGGATGCAATCGTGCTTGGCGTGAAGACCTTCGAGATGCTGACGCCAGGCAAGTTCGTGAGCGAAGCGGCAATTCCATCAGGATTGCACACACCTTCTTTCGCGCAGATTTGCCCAGCGGGTATCATGTTAGTCAGATTGCCGTTCACGTTGAGCGTGGCGCGCACTTTCACCACGCAGGAGCTGTTTGCCGGAATAGTCCCGCCTGAGAAGGTGAAGAAGCCATCGCCCGCATTCGCCGTCACTACGCCGCCTGGGCAAGTGGTGTTGGTGAAAACCGGCGCTGAGATGAACATGCCCGACGGGAAATTATCCGTGAAGCTGACTTCGGTCAGCGGCACAGCGTTCTGATTGGTCAGAGTGATGGTCAGCAGCGAATCCGCGCCGCCATAGACCAGCGTCGGGTCGAATGCCTTGACCGCGCGCATAGTCAAGTTGGCGAAGCTGAGCGTGGCAGAGGCAGGCAGCAGGTTGTTGATGCCTTCGTTCGAGGTCACGTTGCCGACAGGAATAGTATTCGTAGTGCTGCCACTGGTGAACGGGCCGCTTCCGAACGGCACGACATCGAAGAGGATGACGCAAGTGCCTGGCACGGAGCCGCTCTGCGCTAAGATAGCACCGCCTGTCAGTGTGACTGTAGCCGAGCCAGGCGTGGCAGTCAGCGTGCCGCCGCAGGTAGTGCTGGCGTTAGCAGGGCTGCGCACACGCAGCTGACGCGCGCCCGTGTTCGGCAGCGGATCAGTCAGGTTGACGCCTGTCAGCGGGAAAAGATTGCGGTTGGTCAGCGTGATCCTGACTGTGGAATAGCCGCCGGCTGTGATCGTGCTTGGGATGAATTCTTTAGTCACTTCCAAGCCGTTGCGCACGGTTAGGGTTGCATTCAGCGCGCTGCTGTTGGAAGTGCCTTGGTCGTTAGTGATGCTGCCGGCAGGGATGGTATTGGTGTAGGTGCCTGGCACAGCGCTAGTGACGTCCACTTCGATATCGCAGTTGCCGCTGGCGGGCACAGTCGCAAAGCGGACGAGGAAGGCGGTCTCGCCACCGCTGATTGGCGTGTAGGTAGGTGGATCGTTGCGCGTCATCACAGCTGTAGCGCCGCAGGCGCTGCTGAACGTGATGTTCGGCGGGTTGGCGATCACTACGTTAGCGGGCAGGTTATCCACAAAGGTGACGCCCGTCAATGGGCTAGCCGCGCCGCCACTGCGATTCAGGCGGACGCGCAGGCGCGAAGTGCCATTTGGATCAATCGCGCTAGGCGTGAAGGATTTGCTGCCGCCGATGTTGCCGGGCGAAGTGCTGGTGCCAGTCACTGTGGCGGAGGCGGGAGAGACGTTGCTAGCGCCCTGGCTTGTCGTGACGCCGCCCGCGGGAATTGTATTAGTGCGCGAGCCAACGACAGTCACTTGAACGTCAATAGTGATGGTACAAGTGCCGGGTGAACTGATCGTACCACTAGGGATTGTGCCGCCGCTCAGGCTGAACGAGGTCGAGCCAGCGGTTGCGCCTGTGATTGTGCCACCACAGGTATTGCTCAAGTTGGGCGAGCTGGCAACTTGCAAGCCTGCAGGCAGGTTATCGGTCAAGCTGACGCCAGTGTAAGGCGTGCCAGTTGGATTCCTCAGCGTGATGGTCAGGGTGGTCACGCCGTTTTGCGGCACAGAGGTAGGCGAGAAGCTCTTGTTCACCTGCAGATTCTGCACGTTCAGCGTAGCGCTTCGATCATTTGGATCGGTCACGCCTTGGCGGCTTTGCAGCGAGCCGCCGGGGATTGTGTTAGTGTAGACTGCTGAAGTGAGCGAGTAAACGGGCACTGTGATCACACAATCGGGCGAGGGCTGCACAGTCGCGCCAGTCAGCGTGATGGTATCGCCGCCCAAAGGCGCGGAGATCGAGGCACTTGCGCCGCAACCCGAGAGCGTTGCCGCGCCGTTGATGACCAAGCCGCTGGGCAGCACATCCGTCAGCGAGACATTAGTCATATTAATAGTATTGCTGTTATTATTAATTGTGATTGTCAGCGTGGCATTTTGTCCAACGAAGACTGTTGTCGGCGAGAAGTTCTTCGAAACGGTTGCGTTGGGCATGCTCTCGACGAGGAGCGTAGCACTAGCAGGCGAGCTATTGGTGACAGAACCGTTCGGCCCGCTGGCAATGAGCGCGCTAGCAGGGATTGTGTTGATGCTATTGCCCTGCACTGTCGTAGTGATATCGACTTCGAAATAGCACTCGCCGTTGATTGAGCCGACTTTAGGGGGCACTGTGCCACCGTTCAGGGTGAACGAAGTGTTGCCTGCTATCGCACTGACGGTGCCGCCTGTACAGTTTGTGGCAGCATTGGGCGGACTAGCGACTGTCATGCCTGCGGGCAAGTTGTCGGTCAGGCTAGTGACGGTAAGTTGATAGGTGTTGGGATTGTAGATGTAGACGCGCAGCTTGGCCACGCCGCCAGGTGGAATGATTGTCGGGATGAATTGCTTGTTGACTTGAGCCTCGTTTGGGTTGGCTTGCGAGCGTACTTCGCGGGCAGGCAAGAACGCCAAGAGCGCGAGCAGCATCAGCAATGCTACGAAGAGACGAGAATAGCGCGATCGAATCGCCATAAGTCCATCCTTCCATGATCGCTACAGAGACTGGGCACGTCTTTGACTGATGGCAAGCGATCTTCAAGAGCAATTGGTTGCCTCGTTGATCTTGCCTAGCGCGCCTATTTGGCTATCATATGAGCAAATAATTAGAAGTCAATACTTTATGAAAAAAGTAAAGAAAAACCAGCCACTCTCCCACTTTGGATAGGTTTTACTGAGCCTGGCCGAACGCCCAGCGCGTCAGCCGAACGCCTGAGAAGCGCATAGGTCAAAATCGATATTTGGCCGTATAATGAACGGCGATCCTTGCCAACCGAGTCTGCGCATGAACATGCACTGCTCAGAAGAGACCGATCAGCTGCAATACGAACACTATGCGCCAAGGCGGCGTGCCACGCCGAAGCCAATTTCGGAGTGGAAGCCGCTCGTCAAGCCCGCTGAGCCGCTCAGCAGCACCTCAGCTGAATTGACGCGACCGACTCTGCCTGCTACACAGCCGATGCGCGCTGCGCTGCCACTTGAAGTGCCCTCTTTTGTGCCGTCGATAGCGCTGCCAACGCCCCACAGGCCGCCACTGCGGCGCCGCAATTTAATTTTGCCGCTGATCGGCATCGCCCTGAGCTGCACTGCTACGCTGCTTTTCGCCTTGTTCTTCGGCTGGCAGCTGCTGAGCGGCAGCGCCCATGAGCGCAGCGCGCTGATCGCCGCGCAACGCGCCACCTCAACGCCGACCTTGACTATCGCCACCTTCCCGATGCCCACCACGCCGCCCGAGCTGCTCATCCAGCCTTGGGACGGCAAAGAACGCTTCACGATTCTGCTGCTGGGCTTGGACAAGCGCCCCTATGAGCGCGGTACAGCCTTCCGCACTGACTCGATCATCTTGGTCAGCCTCGATCCTACTACACGCAGCATTGGCGTGCTGAGTATCCCACGCGACCTGTACGTTGAGATTCCGCGCAACACGGTCGTCGGCCAGAGCTATGGCTTTCAGCGCATCAACACAGCGTATTTTCTCGGCGAGCGCGTGCAGGAAGGCTACGGCCCGCTGCTGGCAATGCAGACTGTGCAGTACAATCTTGGCATTCGCATTCACGATTACATCGTCTTCGATTTCGAAGCGATCATCGCAATGATTGATGCTATTGGCGGCGTTGAAGTGGATGTGCCGCGCCCGATCGTTGATTACGCGTATCCCGACCTTTACAGCAACGGCTATGATCCGCTCTTCATCCCTGCGGGCAGGCAGTGGATGAACGGCGAGCTGGCGTTGAAGTATGCGCGCTCGCGGCACGATAGCAGCGATTTCGACCGAGCGCGCCGCCAGCAGCAGATCATCGCAGCAGTGCGCGAGCGCGTGTTGCGCTACGAAATGCTGCCGCAACTGCTTTTACAGGCGAGCAATCTATGGGCAGCGCTCAGCGGGCACGTGCGCACTGGCTTGTCGCTAGAGCAGTGGATTCAGCTCGCGCTATACGCCAAAGATATCCCAGCTGAGAATATCCGCTATGGCGTGCTGGATAGCCGCTATGCGCAGCCAATAGTGTGGAACGGCGCCTCAGTCCTCTCGCCGAATCGTGCGCTGATCGGCTACCTGCTGCTGGAAGTCTTCGGCGCAAATTACAATCAGTAGGCGCAAGATAGCCTCCTCTGTACGCCAGCATCTTCTGGGCGTGAAAAAGGCGGGAATTTTTCCCGCCTTTGTGTGCCTCTAGGAGCTCTTTGCGGCTTGGCGCTTCGCCAGCTCACGGGCGACCAACTCGCGCCGCAAAATCTTCAGCACTGGCGTCTTGGGCAGCTCAGCGATGAATTCAATGCGCGTCGGCACTTCGTAGCGCGCCAACTTCTGAGAGGCGAAGTCGATCAGCTCTTTCTCAGTCACTGTATGGCCTGGCTTCAGCACGATCCAGGCTTTCAGCGCCTCTTGCCCTTCCTTCTCAGGATGCGGAATGGCCGCTACACCGACCTCTTGCACAGCAGGATGCTCTGCCAAAACTTTCTCGACATTGTTCGGATAGACGTTGAAGCCGCCGATCAGCGCCATATCCTTCTTGCGATCTACGATGAAGAAGTAGCCGTCTTCATCCATGTAGGCGATATCGCCCGTGTAAAGCCACTTGCGTCCGTCGGGCATCAAGCGCAGCACATTCTCGGTCTCAGCAGGCATGTTGTGATAGCCGATCATCAACGTCGGCGACCAGACAACCAGCTCGCCTTCCTTGCCCACTGGCATCTCTGTCAAGCCGTCGTCCAAGCTGACGATCTTCATCTCGACGTCTGGCAAAGGAATGCCGATGCTGCCCGTCTTATTCTCGCCATAGAGCGGATTGACGCACACGGCCACGGCCGTCTCGCTCATGCCGTAGCCTTCCACCAGCTTGCTGCCTGTCAGCTCTTCAAAGCGGCGCTTTGTGGCAGGCGGCAACGGCGCTGATCCGCTGATGCACGCCCGAATCGAGCGCAAGTTGTACTTGCCCTTAGCCACATCAGGATTGTTATTGATGGCGTTATACATAGCAGGCACGCCCATGAAAATGGTCGGCTGGTAGGTATGGATGACTTCCAACACCTCTTTGATCTCACGTGGATTCGCCACCATCAGCATGCTGGCGCCTAGCGAGATGGCAAAGCACATCACCGAGATCATGCCGAAGACGTGGAAGAGCGGAATGGCCGCCAAGAAGACTTCCTTGCCCTTCTGCGTATCGACCAAAAAAGCGCGGCACTGCAATGTATTGCAGACCAGAGCCTGGTGTGTGGCGATCGCGCCCTTAGGCACGCCTGTGGTGCCGCCTGTGTACTGGAAGATGGCAGGATCATCAGAGCGCACATCTATGTCAACGCGTTTGCCCTTGTACTTCGCCAACAAGTCAGGCAAGGCGTGATCCACAGGATGCTTCTCAATGCGATGACCGCCTTTCTTCTCCTTCGCCACAGTGAACAAGAACGCGGCTAGTGGCGGCAAATATTCTTTGATGTTGGTGACGATCACGTTCTTGACGTCGGTCTGCCCTTGAATTTGCTTGATCGTGTTGTAGAACAAGCTGAGCGTGATGACCGTTGTGGCGCCGCTATCCTTGAGCTGCTCGGCGATGCGCGCCGCAGGGTAGGTCGGATTCACAGCCACTACAATGCCGCCCGCTTTCAGCACGCCGAAGAAGCCGATCACGAATTGGGCGCAGTTCGGCAGCACTAGCCCGACTCGGTCGCCTTTCTTGACGCCCATATCCACCAGCGCCGCGGCCAGCGCGTCCACCTGTGCGTTCAGCTCGCGGTAGGTCAGCACGGCTTTTTGGCGCCCGACTACAGGCAAATGCGCTGAGGTGACCACAGCAGGATGATTCGGCAGCTCAGCAGCAGCATCCACAAGGAATTGGTAGATCGGATGCTTGGGATAAGGCTCAAGGCTGTGCGGCACACCGGAGTCGTAGTGCTTGAGCCAGGGCTTTTCAGCATAAGTTACAGCAGACATTTTTCGTAACGACCTCTGTAATAGAGAAACGGACATTTTGAATGGAGAGTATAGCGAATCTTGCTGTTGAGTCAATGAGCCAATGTGAAATGCCCGATTTGTGATAGGATTGAAGCTGCAGCAGCAAGCTACAAGAAAGGAATTGCCCGATGACTGCCAGCGGAACGGTCACTCTCAGTGCGCCGAAGCTGCGCGCCGAGCCAAGCGTCAACGCGCCGATCCTCGCCACACTGGCGGAAGGCACGCCGCTCAGCCTTTTGGCGCAAGCAGGCGACTGGCTGTATGTGCGCGTTGAGGGTCGCGAAGGCTATTTGTTTGCCGATTACGTCCAGAGAGCGCCTGCGCAGG
>RFIM01000172.1 GCA_003695215.1 Chloroflexota bacterium | reverse complement strand
TTTGAGGCGGCCATTATCGTCGGCCTGCAGCTGAGCGGCATGGTCGATCCTGCCAATGGCTTGCCACAAGAGCGCGCTTTCGCTTTCGCCGTCGTGCTGCACCTAGTGAACGCGGCTTGCTACGTGATCCTCGGCTATATCGGCTTGCTGCAAGAGCGCGTCTCACTCGGCGAAGTCTTCCGAGCGGCGCGCACAGCTGTGGCGCGCAAACCTGCGCCCGAAGCCGCGCTTGAGACCTCCAAAACAGAAGGATGAGCATCCAAGTGTCCGAAGTGCCTGCTGAGCGTCCGCTCAAAATCTTGATCAGCTTGCTCTATTATGTGCCACACTACACAGGCTATACCATCCACGTGCAGGATGTGGCTGAAGCCTTGGCGGCGCGTGGCCACGAAGTGACAGTGCTGTGCGCACGGCACAGCCTAGACCTGCCCCGTGATGAGACCATCAACGGCGTGCGGATTGTGCGGCTCTGGGCGCCTATCAAGCTCAGCCGCGCCATGATCATGCCGTTCTATCCGATAGCGCTCTACGCCTTCATGCGCCAATACGACTTGATCTTCTCCAACACGCCGATGTTTGAGACCTGGCTGGTGGCCATCATCGCTACGCTGACGGGCAAAAGCGTGGTCAACACGCATCACGGCGATTTGATCCTGCCTGCAGGCCTGAAGAATCGCTTCATCCAATTCGTGACCTTCCAGCTTTACAAAATCTTGGCGCGCAAGGCCTACCGAATCATCGCCTACAGCCAAGATTACGCCGATCACAGCTACTATCTGCGTCCGTACATGCACAAAGTCGTGCCGAACTATCCGCCTGTGCGCATCCCACAGCCGAACCCTGAGCGCGTGCGCGAGCTGCGCGCCCAATGGCAGAAAGAGGGCGGCCCGATCATCGGCTACTCGGGCCGATTCGTGCAGGAGAAACGGCCTGATATCTTGATCCGCGCTCTGGAAGTCATCAATCGCAAATATCCGAACGCGCGGATCGTCTTCGCAGGTCAGTACAACATTCCCTACGAGGATACCTGGCAACGCCATCAGGACTTAGTGCAGAAGTATCGCGATCAGCTGATCTTTCTAGGCGTGATCACCAGCCGCGAAGCGCTCGCCAACTTCTACGCCGCGCTGGACGTGATGGTCTTGCCGAGTGATACAGAGTGCTTTGCCTTAGCGCAGGTTGAGGCGATGCTGTGCGGCACGCCTGTGGTCATGAGCGATACGCCGGGCGGCCGCGTGCCTGTGACAGTCACGGGTATGGGCAAGATTGCGCCGCGCGGCGATTGGCGCGCCTTTGGTGAGGCCATCTGTGAGGTGATCGCCAACCGTGAGCGCTACATCAGGCCGCGCCACGAGATCGAGGCCATCTTCAGCTTCGAGCGCACTATCGATACCTATGAGCGCATTTTCCGCGAAGCGGCCCAGCACAGCCGCATCAAAACGCCCGATTTCCATAAGCGCAAACGCAAGGATGCCTGAGCGACCATGCTAGATGAAGCCACCTTTCTGCGCCTGACGCGCAACGAAGCAGATATGGCCTTCAAAAAGCGCGTCCGCACCATTTTTGAGTGGCTGCAGCCAACCGCAGAGAAGACGATCCTAGATTGCGGCTGTGGACGCGGCTTCTACCTGAAGATGATCCGCGCCGTGAGCGCCTGCAGGCTCTACGGCTTAGAGCTCGATCCTGAGATCATCGCCAAGACGCGCCGCAACTTGGCGCAGCTGCCCAACATCACCTTAGTGCGCGCTAGCGTCTATGAGCAGCCTTTTGAAGACGCCCAGTTTGATGGCGTGATTCTCTCTGAAGTCTTAGAGCACCTTGAGGACGATCGGCGCGGCCTGCGCGAGATTTACCGCGTGCTGAAGCCGAACGGCGTGGTGGCGATCACTGTGCCGAACGCTAATTATCCTTTTTGGTGGGATCCGATCAACAAGACGCTCGAGAAGCTCGGCCTGCCGCCAATCAAGCAGGGCTTGCTGGCAGGCATCTGGGCAAATCATGTGCGCCTATACACCAAAGCGCAGTTGCGCCAAGTCGTTGAGCAAGCGGGCTTCAGCGTGGAAGAAGAGCGCGCCTTCACGCACTACTGTTTTCCGTTCATCCACAATTTGGTGTACGGCATCGGCAAGCCCTTGCTGGAGAGCGGCGCCTTGCCGAAACGCATGGCACAAGCAGCTGACCGAGCTGCGTTCGATCAGAACGATGGCAGCCTGCTCAATCCGATCAATCTTGGCTTGGCGATCCTGAACTGGTTCGACCGCCCTAATCGGATGAACGAGCCCGATGACGTCTCGACGGTCAATTTGGCGCTCAAGGCGCGCAAACCTGCCTAGCAGCCGTTGAGCCGATCGATGCGGCGCTGCAAATAAGGCGAGAAATAGCCTTTGTAGCGCTGCTGAAGCTCTGGAATGCGCCAATCATCGCCTGTAATCACGCCGCGGCAATTCGGCTGGCCGCACAGGCAGGTCATGCGGAAACTAGGATCGCCATCGCACATCGCGTAATCGAAACAGACTTCCTCGCCTGCGGCGATATCGCGCAGCGCGATCAGCGCGATCTGACCTTGCAAGCCGGCGTTCGGATTGCAGGAATGATTGACGCAGTCAGCTAAATCGTCTACCATGCCGCTCGTCAGGTGCAAATCTTCCTCAACCTGAATAGAGCGATGTTGCGCCATCTCAGGCAATGTGCGCAAGGTCGCTGTATCCACGATGATTCCGCCCCAGACGACCAGCAGCTCGCCTTTGGCCATAGGCGCAGTGGCCACCAGTGTGTAGCCTGCGCCTTCGGTAAGCTTCCGATCGAGGTGTGGATGACTCCAGGCCACGCGCCGCGATGTAGTCAAGATATCTGTCATTGCATGAACCATGCGCTTTCAGAAAGGCAAGGCTTCTGGATCGGAAGGATCGAATTCGTCTTCAAAGTCGTCGGGCGCGTCAGCTGAATCGACTTTATGGACACGCAAGACGGCTGAATCTAACTTCTGCTGGCAGAAGGCGAGCAGGGCACGTCCGCGCTCATAGAGCGCTAGCGACTCGTCAAGGCTGAGCACGCCGCGCTCTAGCTGATTGACGATCTGGCTCAGGCGCTGATAGGCCTCTTCAAAACTTTGGATAGCGGGCAGTTCGTTCATCGGGTCGGCCTTTCGGTTGAGTCAACGGGCAAGGTGCGCTGTCGGACGCGCACCTGCAGGTATCCACTGGCTAATTGTACGTTGAGATCGGCGTTTGGCATAGCCTGCGCGGCGCTGGTGATCGGCTTGCCTGTAGTCGGATCGCTGACAATGGCATAGCCACGGGCCAGCAAGCTGAGCGGATTGGCGTGCTCCAAGGCGCGTGCCTGAACGGCGAGGCGCTCGGCAGTGCGCTGCAGATAAGCGCGCATGGCGTGTTCAAGGCGCAAGCTCAGCACATCCAAGCGCTGTCTCTCGCCTTCAAGGCGCGCGCGCGGCGAGACTAGCCGCAAAGCCTGCTTCACGCCGTCTAGCTCAACTCTTGCTTGCTGAAGGCGACTCATCAGCGCATTTTTCATGCGTTCGGAATAGCGCGCTAGCTCATCGCGCAGGTTGGCTATATCAGGTGTGGCCATCTCGGCAGCGGCTGAAGGCGTCGGCGCGCGCTGATCGGCAGTGCCATCAACCAGCGTCGTGTCAATTTCATGCCCGATGCCTGTGATCACAGGCGCGCGCGTTGTGCGCAAAGTGCGCGCTAATTGCTCATCGTTGAAGCACCACAGGTCTTCAGTGCTTCCGCCGCCGCGCACTAGCAGGATCACGTCCACGCCCAGCGCATCTACCTGCTGCAGCGCCGCGATCAGGCGTGGCGCCGCTTCAGGGCCTTGCACTGGCGCAGGGCTGAGCCAAATCTCGGCCAGCGGATAGCGCCGACGTAGCACGTTGCAGACGTCCTGAAAAGCAGCTGTGCCTTCTGCAGTCACCACGCCGATCCGACGCGGAAAGCGCGGCAGCGCGCGCTTCAGCTCAGGGCGGAACAGGCCTTCGGCTTCCAACTTGGCCCATAGCGCGCGGAATTGCGCCATCAGATCGCCCTGAACTGCAGCCAGCTGGACTGCATCCGCGTGCAGCTGATAGGTTCCGCCTTGCGCATAGACGTTGACGTGTCCGTGCGCTCGGATGCGCTCGCCATTTTGCGGTTGGTGCGTTAGACGCTGTACTTTATCGCGCCAAACTACGACGCGCAGCTCAGCGTAGGCATCTTTGAGCGTGAAGTACAAGTGCCCGCTGCTTGGGGTGCGGAAATTCGAGACTTCGCCTTCGATCCAGACATCTTGGAGCAGCTGATCGCTCTCGATCAAGCGACGCATGTAGGCGTTCAAGGCGCTGACACTGAAGATTCGTATATCGGACATGGCAACTCGATTGGCGATATTGCTGGCGAATCAGCCTACCAGCTTATCACATATCAGCGCATCCATGCAACATCAGAGCAGTCCATTTGGACTGCCCTGATGAATTCACTCAACTTTACGCCGCAGATCAGCGCCTGAAGCGCGGCACAGGATTGACGCAGGCCGTGGGAATGTAGCCTGTGCGCGGGCCTGCTACGAAGACTTCCGTCCATTCCTTGTAGAAGGTATCGATCTGAGCAGGCACGGGCTTGGGATTGACGAACCAAGTCTGGCCCTTGCGCAGGCGCGCTGAAGTCGGGAAATCGGGATTGGGCACTTGGAAAACGGTCACATCGCAAGTGATCTCAGCAAAGATGAAGCCTGGTGGCACAGGTATACCATCGTAGCCGCAGCGCTTGTTGATGGAGGCGAAATTCATTATTAGCGGTGAAAATTGCCACGTATCCGCATAGATATAGCTGCCTTCTGGGAGCGAAGGGAAAGTGAGTGTAATTGTCACAGCACCGCCGACTGTTGGCACAGGTGGCTGGTACAAACTTGTACTGTCGGGGAGGATTACAAGCAGGTCATAAGACGTGCCACTAGGAGCGCCTGTGATCTGGAGCGTGACACTGGAGCAAGTGACATCAAAAGCTGCTGTTGCAGCTGCTTGAGCGGGCGCGATCCCTAAAAAGTTGCTCAGCGTAAAGACGAGCGCTGCAACTAGGAGCGCCAAAAGCGGACGATGCCTAACGATTCCCATGATGTTTTGCCTTTCTGGGGCGCAAAAGCGTTTTCAAGACCCATTGTAGCTTGATATTCACTAAAAAACTCACAAAGAAAGTGTAAAAAAATTTAATTTTCGCGGGATCAACAAACGCTATGGATAGTTCAGCTCGCGGCTGCCTGAGAGGCACTGGGCACGCGATTTGCTATAATTGCCTCAGCGATCCTTGAGGGAAAATCATGAGGCAAGCCAGTATCTCAGCCTTCACAGCGCGCCAAATGAGCGTCCTGCGCCTGATCTGCGATACGCTAGCGCCGCCGCTGGTTGTCGAGCAGCCCGATCCCTATGGCTTGTATGCGCGCGCAGCCAGCGCCCTGAACGTGCCTGCGCGCATCGCTGAGCTTTTGCAGCAGGTCGCACCTGAGCGCCTAGACTCCATCAAAGTGGTGCTAGATGCGCTAGCTCAGCCGCTTGCCAACTTAATTTTGAGCGGGAAAGCGCAATCGTTCCTTGAAATGGATTTGCATGAGCGCACGGCCTTGCTGCGCGCTTGGGCCGATAGCCCACTTGACCTGCAACGGCGCGTCTTTGCCACGTTCAAGCGCCTGACGCTGCTGCTCTTCTACGCAGACGCCGATGCAGATGGCGAAAATCCGAACTGGGCTGCGCTTGGCTATCCGAGGCCTGCTGAACCGCCTAGAGCAGCCAAGCCGTTGCAGCCGCTGCGCTTTGAAGGCGATACAACGCTAGAGACAGACGTGGTCATCGTCGGGAGCGGCGCTGGTGGCGGTGTGCTGGCCGCTGAGCTGAGCGCCGCAGGCTTGGATGTGATCGTCCTGGAGAAGGGCGGCTATTACGCTGAGCCTGACTTCGATGGCTATGAAGTGCGCAGCCAGGAGCGCATGTTCGAGAAAGGCGGCTTCATGGTCAGCGAGGATTTGGGCATGATGATCCTAGCTGGCAGCACGCTCGGCGGCGGCACGACCGTCAACTGGGCGGCGGCGCTGCGCACGCCTGAGGCCGTGCTAGCTGAATGGGCGCAACACTATGGCGTGGACTTCACCGATGGCACTTTTGAGCGCGCTCTAGACGCGGTCTCGGCGCGTCTTCACGTCACAGAGGAAGAATCAGCGCCGAATGCGCGCAATGCTGTGTTAGTGCGCGGCGCGCAAGCGCTCGGCTACACGGTCAAAGTCATTCCGCGCAATGTGAAAGGCTGCGCCGACTGCGGCGCTTGCGGTTTCGGCTGTGCGCATGGCGCCAAGCAGGGCACGCTCAAGACGTATCTGCGAGATGCCTGCCGCTACAACACGCGCCTTGCAGTTGGCGCGCATGTGGATCGCGTGCTGATTGAAGATGGCGCCGCTTGTGGCGTGCAAGGCACTGTGCAAAGCGTCTCAGGCGCGCCTGTGCGCTTGACAGTGCGCGCGCGGGCAGTGGCTGTGTGTGGCGGCGCCTTGCACACGCCTGCCTTGCTGCTGCGCTCAGGCTTGACGAACGCGCACATCGGTCGGAATTTGCACTTGCATCCGAGCACGGGCGCTTTTGGCTTTTACGCCGAGCCGATCAATGGCTGGTCGGGCGTGATGATGAGCCACTACGTGCCGCAGTTCAACAATCTAGATGGGCGCGGCTACGGCGTCACACTGGAGTCGGCGCCGGGGCATCCAGGCTTGGCGGCAGTTGCCTTGCCTTGGCAGGACGGCCTGCAGCACAAGCAGCTAATGGCACGCTATGCACATCTGGCTAATATTTTGATCATCACGCGCGACCGCGATAGCGGCAGGGTGGGCCTGAAGCGCGATGGCGCGCCTGCGATCTTCTACCGACTCTCAAGCCATGACCGAGCGCATTTGCTGCGCGGCGTGATCGAGGCGCTGCGCATTCATTATGCTGCAGGCGCAGAAGTGCTGGCAGCGCCGCATCATCGCGTGCCGATCTATCGGCGCGATCAAGGCGACTTTGAGGCGTGGCTAGGGCAAGTGGCTGAGGCAGGCTTGCCGAGCAACGCTTTCATCCTTGGCAGCGCCCACCAGATGTCTTCGTGCCGCATGGCGGCGAATCCTGCGCGTGGTGCCATTGGGCCTGATGGCGAGACCTTCGAAGTGCGCAATTTGTTCGTGGCAGATGCTAGCGCCTTGCCAACGGCCAGCGGCGTCAATCCAATGCTGACCATCATGGCCATGGCGTATATCATCGCACAGCGGATGAAAGCGCGCTTGTGCTGAGCTCAGCCTTTGGTGGCGCCTGCTGTCAGGCCGCGCACGATATAGCGCTGCACAAAGAGCGTGATGATCAGCACAGGCAAGGTGATGACCACAGCTGCTGCCATCAAGCCGCCCCAGTCCACGCTGGCGTAGGTCAGAAAATTGAAGATGGCGATAGGCAAAGTACGCGTCTTGTCGTCTGCCAATACCAGCGAAAACATGAAGTTATTCCACGAGAAGATGAAGGCCACAATAGCCGACGTGATCACGCCCGGCATTGAGAGCGGCAAGGCCACGCGCAAGAAGGCGCCGATCGGCGTAGCGCCGTCAATCTTGGCCGATTCTTCCAGCTCAATCGGCAGCTCCTCATAGAAGGCAATCATGATCCAAGCAATGAATGGCAAGCCGACCAGCATGTGGCTCAGCACGAGCGGCACCAGCGTGCCGATCAGCCCTAGACGGCTGAAGATGATGAACCAAGGTATCAGAAATGTGATGCCAGGCACAATGCGCGCCGTCAGCAAAATCATGCCGAGCCACTGTAGACGAAAGCGCGCAATCGCATAGGCTGCAGGCAAGCCTAGTATCAGCGAGAAGAGCGTCGAAAGCGCCGCTACGGCAAAGCTGTTCAGCAAGTAGCGCAAGAACTCATACTGCTGGAAGACGTTCTGGTAGTTCTCCAGAGTCGGCGTGAAGTTGAAGATGTTGCGCGTGTTGGTGATATCCACTTGCGTCTTGAAGGAGCTGAGCAACATCCACAGGAACGGCATCAGGAAAATGAAAAGCACTATGGCGATGGCGGCATAGCGCAGCGCGCTCAGCAGCGCTCGGTGAAGGCGCCGTTGTTGAGCCTGCAGGCTCACAGCGCTGCGCGGCACTTGAACGGCGTAATTGGTGGTCATAGCGCAGCTCCCCAGCGGCGGCGGAAACGGATGAAGAACAGGCTGACGCCTAAGATCAGCGTGAAGAAGACGATCAGCAGGCTAGAGGCTTGCCCGAGCTGGAAGTACTCAAAGGCTTGAATGTAGCCATAAGTGTTGATGGTCTCCGTGGCAAAGCCTGGCCCGCCGCGCGTCATAGTATAGATGATGTCGAAGGTCTTGAGCGCGTCGATGGAGCGCAAGAGCGTTGCGGCGATGATAGTTGGGAACAGCAGCGGCAGGGTCAAGCGTGTGAAGCGCTGCCAAGTGTTAGCGCCATCTACGCGCGCTGCCTCGTAGGGCTCCTCAGGCAGCGCAGCTAGGCCGGCCAATAAAATCAAAGCCATCAGCGGCGTCCATTGCCAAATATCTACCACCGCCAGCCACAGCAGCGCCGTCGATGAACTGCCGAGAAAATCCTGTGGCGGCAAATTCAGCGCGCGCAACAAGGCATTCAGCGCGCCGATGTTCGGCTCGTAGAGCAGCAGCCAAGCCATGCCGATAGCGACAGGCGTCGCTACCATAGGCAGCAGTATTAAGGTCTTCACCAAATTGTGGCCTAGAAATTTGCCATTGATCAGCAAGGCAACGCCAAGCCCGAGCACGAGCTCGGCGCCGACCGCAATGCCTGTGAAGACGAAAGTACGCGCCACGGCGTCGCCAAAACGTGGATCGCGCGTGAACAACCGCTCATAGTTGCTCAGGCCGACAAACTCAGGCGCACGCCGCGCTGAGCCACTCCACACATGCAGGCTCAGATAGCTGGTATAGAGGATCGGCACGATCATCATGGCGATCACAAAGATGACCGCTGGTAGCACAAAAGTTGCCCGAACGTGACGATTCAAGAAGTCCATAGCGCTGTGTCATCTAGAAATAGTGCGCCTTTGTCTCGCTCAAAGGCGCACTTGAATGCTTGCTAGCTAGCGGTCTTCCTTGAGGAAGGCGTTGAACTGCTCGTGTGCTTCCTTCAGCGCTGCCTCAAGATTGCCGCCTTCAATGGCAACCACAATCGGCGCGCCGACGATATCGCGTGCCCGCCCGACGCTGATCACGCGCGGCCGATCATAGCCGACGCCGCGTGCCGATTGTAGCTTGGCAACCTCGGCGTACTCAGTTGGGAAGCCTGACAAGCCTTCGGGCGATTCCCAGACCGAAATGCGCGGGCCTGGATTGCCGCTCTTCTGCAGCTCCATGACTACAGGCGCGCTGGTCGCCCATTTGACGAATTCCCAAGCCGCTTCCTTGTTCTCAGAAAGCTCGTTGATGCCCAGCGCCCATGAAGTGATGTTGTATTGACGTGCGCCAGCTGGCCCGGCTGGGAAAGGCGCAAAGCCGATATCTTTAGCCACTGTCGAGCGCGTGGGATCGGTCGCGTTCAAAAAGAGGCTGTCGGCGTCGATCCACATAGCTGCTTTGCCCTGCTGCAGCACTGCCACAGCCTGAGGCCAGCTCATGTTGGTCGTGCCTTGCGGGCCATACTCGCGCAGCAGGCGGCCGTAGAACTCGTAGGCGGCGCGCGCTTCAGGCGTGTCTAAGCCTGAGGTGCCGTCTTCTTTCGTCCAATCGGCGCCAAAGCTGTAGAGGAAGCTGCTGAACTGCGTCACAGCGGCAGCACGTTGACCGCGCATGACGATGCCCGCGATGCCATTGGCAGGATCGTTGAGCGCTTTGGCGGCCGCTTCAAGCTCTTCAAGGGTCGTCGGCACGCTCAAGCCCTTGGCAGCAAAGAGATCCTTGCGATAGTACAGCACCTGGCGCTCGGTCACAATCGGCACGCCGAACACAATACCTTCAAAGGTGACTGTGCCACGCGCTGCCTCTTGGAAATCTTCCCAATTCCAGTCCTTGTCGGCTTCAGCGAAGGCCTTGAGATCGAAGAGCCAGCCGTTCTTGGCGAAGAGCCGCCCTTCCTGCAGCGGTCGGAACATGAAGGCGTCGGCGGTGCTGGTGCCGCTCGTCAAGCCAACTTGCAGCTTCTGCGAGAGCTGATCCTCAAAGTAGCTCTCGATGCGTAGCGACATCCCACTGGCCTGCTCAAAGGCAGGGATCAGGCGCTGAATGGTGTTGTTCCAAGGATGGTTAGCGAAGATCAGGCGCAATTCAGTGCCAGCAAACTTGTTGCTCACGCCTGCAGTCAATGGATTGTCCTGCGCTGTGAGCGTCGCTGCGGGCCAAAGCGCCGTGAGCGCAAAGGCTACTGCCAGGGCCAGGCTGAGCAGTCTCAGATGGGGACGGTTGTACATGGCGTAAAATCCTCTCAGTTGAACGTAAAGCGAATTTTGTTCTGAACTTGCGCTCAGATGCGGCTATTCTAGCACCTTTGCTAAAGTGTGCAAAGCGGCTCGTGGCTGTTATAATTCAGCTCGGTTTAACAAAATTCTAACGCTTGGTTGCGTTGATCGAGGTGAGATGCGAGCGCAAGGCAGACGCGAATCGCTGATGGCACGGCTGCGCGCCACTGAGCCGCCTTCGGCTTGGCGGCTCACGAACGCCGCCGCTTTCGTGCTGGCATATATCCTGTTCTCAATCGTGTGGTTGCTCTCAGTGAGCGTGCTCTCTGATGAGGCGCAAAGCGGCATGCCCTCGGCACGCACACTGACGCTCAGCGCCTTACTGACGGCGCTCGTGGTCACTTTAGGCATTCTCCAATGGGCGCGCCGACGCTTCCGCCAGAATTGGCTGAGCGCGCTGCGCTTGCTCTCGCCGAGGCGCCCAGCAGCGCTCTTGGCAATTTTGCTGCTCAGCTTGGGCATCGCCTGGACGATCGACCTGGTCGGGCGCTTGCTGAATCTGACTGCAGGGCAGATCGTGCCGCCGACGCTGGAAGTCTTGCGGCAGGGCGAGCCATTCGGTTTTGCGCTCGGCTTGCTGTTGGCAATCCTTCTTCAGCCTGTGGCTGATGGCTTAGTATTCAGCGGCCTGCTATATCCGAGCTTGGCGCGCTTGAGCGGCGACAATCGAATCGCCATCCTGGGCGTTGCACTGACCTACATGCTGGTGACGTTGCTCACCTCCAGCTCGCAAGGGCAGTGGTACGCGCTGATTCAGCCGTTCTGCATGATGCTGTTTGTGCTGGGCGTGCGCGCCTATGCCCAGTCAGTGCGCGCCGCGATTGTAGCACGCGCCGCTTTTGGCATCTTTTTCGTGCTGGCAGCGCTCTTCAGCGCAGGCTTCGCTAACCTGCCGCCTTCAAGCTGAGGCAAAGGCATGCTCACAGCTGAAACGCACATCAGCTTGTTCTATACAGTCGCGCTCAAGGGCAATTTGGCGCTCTTGCCGCGCCTATTCACCTTTCTGAGCCGTGAGCGCGCCACCGTGCAAGGGCTCTCGCTCTTAGTGGATATGGGCTGCGCTTGCACGCCTGAGGCCTGGATTTGCCAAGCGACCGACGGGCGCGCTATGCTTGTGGCAATGGATAGCATGGGCTATGACGCCTTCCATATAGGTGCGCGCGATCCACTCTATCAGGCGCCGCACATCGTCGAAGCTTTGCAGCGCCTGATTGTGACGCGCTTCGCAGCTGGGCCGTGGTCGGTACTGGTTAAACGGCAGGGCGTGCAGGTCGCTCTTGCGAACGGCGCCCAAATGGCGCGTGCGGCCGCTGAACTCCCTGAAGCCGACCTGCTGATCGGCTTGCGCTATAGCGAGCAGGCTGCGGTCCAGGCGGAATGGCAAGCGCCGCAGCGTCGGCTGCTCTTCGACTGCGGCGAGACGCACGCGCAGATCGGCCGCCTGGATGTCAAAATAGCGCCGACGGCGCCTTACATCGAGCTGATCGCCCACAGGGCGCTAACGCTGCCCGACCACACGCCGCCGCATCCGACCATCAGCGGCGTGATTGATTTCGTGCAAAGCGAGGCGCGCTACGCCGAACGGAAGCGAAGGAGATCATGATCGCACAAACAGAACTCGTTGCCCGCTTGGATAGATTCTTCAATGTAGCCGCTTTTGATGAGAGCGACGACCGTCGCTACTTTCCCGTTGGCTATGAGTCGGTTGTCGAGCGTTACCTCGCCGAAGGCTTCTTGCAAGGCACCTTCAACGGACTGATGCTAGATAACACAGCGCAGGTCGAGCGCGTTTACTTGATCGTCTTCCCGTCCACGCAAGTGCTGGATACGATCATCGCCAAAGAAGTCGAGCGCGGCGCGCCCGGCGCCTTGATCTTCAGCCATCATCTAGCCGACTACCAGGAGAACAGCGGTAACTTCACTTACCTGGCCGAAGCGCATCTGCAAGAGCTGCGCGAGCATCACATCAGCTTTTATGTCTGCCATGCGCCGCTAGATTGCCATCCGCAAGTCTCGACTTCAGGCGCCTTCGCTAACGCGCTCAAGTTGAAGGATCAGGCGCGCTTCGCTGAGTATTATGGCGGCATGTCGGGCGTGTATGGCAACGCCAATGGCATCAGCTTCCACGATTTTGCCAAGCGCGTGGCCGAAGTGAACGGCTTGCCTGGGCTGCGCTATCACGCTGTGCGCCACAATGGGCGCCCTGTGAACAAAGTGGCAGTCGTGGCAGGCGCAGGCGGCACGCCTGAGAATCTGCGCGAGGCTGCGCTGCTGGGCTGCGATACCTTCGTGACGGGCGAGTGGTGGCTGCTCGGCCAGGGCGAGTTTCACACGCGCGCGAGAGAGACTCTGCGCGAGCTGCTCAAGCACCTCGATCTCAACATCATCGGCAGCTCGCACTACTCCAGTGAAGCAATTGTGCTGCGCGATGTGCTGTGCGATTGGCTGCATGAGAACATCCCTGCTGTCGATCCGATCTTCGTGCCGCAGACAGAAGCCTGGCGCTGATATGCGGCCCTTTGCGGCGTTCAGCGCGCTGCTCTGCCTACTCTGCCTGCTTTTCCCTGTGCCTAGCGCCGCACAAGAGGAAGGCTTGGCGATCATCACCTCACCTGCGCCTGCCCAAACCCTGATCGGCGTGGTGAACGTGCAGGGCACAGCTGCTAGCCCGAATTTCCAGCGCTACCGCCTTGAATACGCTGTGCAAGGCAGCCTTGAGCCTGAATGGTTTTCCATTGTTGAGATCGCGCAGCAAGTGACCAATGGCACCCTGGCTTTGTGGGATACTACAGCCCTGCCTGATGGCGTCTATCAGTTACGCCTGCGCGTCTTCTTGCGCAGCGGCGCTGTGCTGCAAACAGTGGTGCAGGGCTTGAACGTGATCAACCGCAGCCCCACAGCCCTGCCGACGCTGCCACAGCCCGCCACAGCCCGCGCTACCGAGCTCCCGACGCTCGGGCCTTCGCCCACGCCGCTCATTCAGCAGCCGCCGACTTCGCCGCCGCGCCCGACTATCGCCAGCCTCGGGCTGACGCCACAGCCGCCCAGCGAAGGTCAGCGCGTGGCAAGCCAAGCCGCCTTAGTTTTGCAAGCCTTGCAAGGCGCCTTCTGCAACGGCGCGCTCTTCACCTTGTTCGCCTTCGCGCTCTTCGGCGTCTATCGGCTGTTCCAGGTGCGCCTGCGTCCGCGTCTGCGACGTTGGCTCTCAGATGGTGAGCGATGATGCGCGCCCTACGCCTGAGGGCAGCTATCTTGATCGGCGCCGCGCTGATCGCCAACGTGATCGCCTCTTACCAGCTCTTCACGCGCCCTTACCCAGGCTTCAACGATTATTTGACGGTCTGGGAGGCCTCGCGCCTGTTTTTCTACGCAGGTCTCGATCCCTACAGCGCACAGACCAGCCTTGCCATTCAGATGCGCATCTTCGGGCGCCCTGCCCTGCCCAATGAGCAGCCGAATCATTTCGCCTATCCGTTCTACGCCATCTACTTCGTCTATCCCTTCATTCACGCTGAATACGCCTGGGCCACAGCTGCCTGGCTAGTCTTCCTGGAAGTTTGCCTGATCGCCGCGCTCGTCCTGCTGCTGGACTTATTCAAATGGCGCGCCCGTCCACTGACCGTGATCGGCTTGGCGCTCTTCACGCTGTTTGCCTATCCTGCGGCGCGCGGCCTGGTGCTTGGGCAGGTCAGCCACTTGGTTTACTTGTTTCAAGTGGCAGCGATCTGGGCGTTTGTGCGGCGCCGCGATAGCCTAGCGGGCATTCTGTTGGCGCTCTCGACCTTCAAGCCGCAGATGAGCATCTTCGCAGTGCCATTCCTATTGCTTTGGGCGCTCAGGCAGCGGCGCTGGCAGCTGATCGGCGCTTTTGGCGGCTGCATGGCGCTGCTGATCGGCTCGTCGTTCTTGCTGCAGCCGAATTGGCTGGAAGGCTTTGTGTATCAGCTGACGCTTTATCCAAGCTACATCGAAGTCTCGACGCCTGTCTGGGTAGTGACGGATTATCTACTAGGGCTGGAGCGCTGGGCCGAGATCGCGCTGAACGCAATTGGCGCGATCGCCCTGCTCAGCCTGTGGTGGCTCGCTTTGCGGCGCGCGACAGTCGGTTACTTCGCTTGGGTGCTGATGCTGACGTTGACCTTCACGCACCTGATCGGCCTGCGCACAGCCACGCCGCATTTCGTGGTCTTTTTGGTGCCGCTGATGTTCTATCTGCGCGAGTGGTCGCGGCAGCGGCGCTATGGCGCCATGCTCGGCACGCTGATAGCGCTCTTCAGCCTGCCATGGCTGTACTTCTTGCTGACCATTGGCGAAGGCAAGTCTGAGCATCCAACGCTGTTCTTGCTGCCGTTCATCGCACTATTGGCGCTGCTGCTGACGCGAAAGCAATGGCTCTCAGCCAGGCTGGACTGGTCGATCTAGACTTGCGCTTGGTCAAGCGCCTTGAGGAAGTTGGCACAGGCATCCAGGCCGCCTTGTGCATAGGCGCGCCAGGTTTGCGCTGTGTGCTGGCCGTAGATCGTCTGCCAGAGCGCGCGCTCAGCGTGCCCTGCTTGCTCAGCGGCTTCGCCTAGCTGTAAGCGTTTCTCCAAGTTGCGCAGCGCCACTAAGCGGCCTTCGGCGTATTTCAGGCCGCCTGTGATGCGCCCTTCCTTGCTCACTTGGCACAGCGCAGCCTCGCCGAGCTGCGCTTGGAAGGCGCGCCGCGCTTGTGCCAGTTGTTCAGCCAAATATTCTTGCGGCTTCATAAGAGCTGCTCTGCAAGCAGGCGGAGAGCGCGAATGTCGTCGGTCTGCAGATTGAGCGTAGTGATTGGCACGGCGCGCCACGCAGCGAGCCGATCGGCGATGCGATCAGGCGTGCCGCACAACGCCACTTCATCCACAAGCGCGTCGGGCACGCTCATGGCAGCTTCCATCTTCTTGCCCTCGAGGTAGAGCGCCTGGATGTGTTGTGCAGCGGCTTCGTAGCCATAGCGGCATGCCAGGTCGTAGTAGAAATTCTTACCGCGCGCGCCCATGCCGCCGATGTAAAGCGCTAGGAAGGGCTTGACGCTCAGGAAACAGGCCTCTAGGTCGTTGCCGAGCACAACAGGCACGCTCGGCGCGATATCGAACTGGGCATAGCCCTTGCCATTGCCTGCCGCGGCGAAGCCGACTTCGATCGCCTCACGGTATTCCTCATAGCGGTACGGCGAGAAGAAGATCGGCAGCCAACCGTCGGCGATTTCGGCAGCAAGCTGCACGTTCTTCGGCCCGATCGCGGCGAGATAAATCGGCAGGTCGGCGCGCCCATGAATGATACTCTTGAGCGGCTTGCCCAGCCCTGTGGCGTCCTCGCCGTCATAGGGAATGCGGTAAACCTCGCCATGATGGATCAAAGGCGCCTCGCGGCGGAAGATGCTGCGCAAGATGGCCACATACTCGCGTGTACGCGTCAATGGCTTGCTGTATGGTTGACCATGCCAGCCTTCCACCACTTGCGGGCCTGACAAACCCAAGCCGAGCAAGAAACGCCCACCGCTGAGCTGATCGAGCGTGATGGCCGTCATCGCTGTGTTGGCAGGCGTGCGCGCAGGCATTTGCATCACGGCCGTGCCCAGATGGATGCGCTGCGTGAGCGCGCCGATCCACGCCAAAGGCGTCACTGCATCCGAGCCGTAGGACTCAGACGTCCAGACGGCGTAGTAACCGAGCCGATCCGCCTCTTGGATCAGATCGAGCGGCAGCGTGATCCGTGCGCCGCTATAGCCGAGCATTAAACCAAGCCGCATAGGCTTATCGTCCTTAGTTAAAAATATTTTGCCGCTTCTGCACAGCGCAGAAGCGGCTGCTATGTCCAAAATCAGGCAACCGTGACTTCCTTACACAGGTAGACATCCTGAATGGCATGCAGCAAAGCGACGCCTTCAGCCATTGGCCGCTGAAAAGCCTTCCGACCGCTGATCAAGCCCATGCCGCCCGCGCGCTTGTTGATGACCGCCGTCATGATCGCCTCGCCGAAGTCGTCCGCGCCGCTGGCGCCGCCGCTGTTAATCAAGCCCGCCCGACCCATGTAGCTGTTGATGACTTGATAGCGCGTCAGGTCAATCGGATGCTCACTGGTCAGCTGCGTGTAGATGCGCTCGTCCAGCTTGCCATAAGAAGAGCCGCCTGTGTTCAGAGCCTTGTAGCCGCCGTTGCCCGTCGGCAGCTTCTGCTTGACCAGGTCAGCTTGGATGGTGACGCCCAGATGGTTCGCCTGCCCTGTGATATCCGCGCTGGTCTCATGATTGACGCCGTTGACCTTGAAAGCAGGATTGCGCGTGTAGCACCACAGCACCGTTGCCATGCCCAGCTCGTGCGCACGATAGAACGCCTCTGAGACTTCCACCAGTTGGCGCATGCTGAGCTGATCGCCGAAATAGATGGTGGCGCCTACGGCGACCGCGCCCATATCCCAGGCTTGCTCAACCAGGCCGAACATGACCTGATCGTGCTTATTGGGATAGGTCAGCAGCTCGTTGTGATTGATCTTGACGATGAAGGGAATTTTGTGCGCGTATTTGCGCGCCACTGCACCCAGGACGCCAAAAGTGGACGCGACTGCATTACAGCCGCCTTCGATAGCCAAGCGCACAATATTCTCAGGATCGAAGTAGGCAGGATTCTTGGCGAACGAAGCGCCTGCCGAGTGCTCAACGCCTTGATCCACAGGCAGGATCGAGAGATAGCCCGTGCCCGCCAAGCGGCCGGTGTTGAAGAGCTGCTGCAAGCTGCGCAGCACCTGAGGCGGTCGGTCGCTGAGCGCCCAGACGCGATCGACAAAATCGGGCGAAGGCAAGTAGAGCTGATCGCGGCTTATGGTATGGCAAGTGTGGTTGAGCAGGTAATCAGCTTTATCGCCAAGCGCCTGCACGATTCGATCATAGGTAAGCGCGCTAGGCGCCGTTGCAATAGCCATCTCAGAAACTCCTTCTCTACAGCTTCTTTAGGCACTAGTATAGCGCGTTTAGTTGCCAAAGCGCACGACGATCACGCCTGTCAGGCTCTGGCAGAAGCGGTCGCCATTGCGCAGCGGCATGACTTCCCAGGCGTAGTTGCCCAAGCCTGTGAACAGCTCGCGCTTGAAGGTGATGGTTGTCTCAGCGGTATCGCCGCTGAAGACATAGCGATTGGCAGGCGAGAGCAACCAAACGCGGTAGCCTTCTGCGCCTGCCACAGCCGTCCACGAGACCTGCGCGTCGGTCTCTTTGTCGGCGATCAGCCCTGAGGTTGGTGTGCGGCGCGCTAAGGTGCTGCACGCCGCCTCGAAGGTGCGCTCAGGCGCGATGGTTGGCGGCCCGCCAATGGGCGTGGCAGCCAGCAGGCTGAGAGCGTCCGTGCGGCGCGCAGCGGGCGTCACGGTTGGGCTGACTTCTAACCTAGGTAGGGCAGCGCGCGGCGTGTTTGTCAAGAAGACTGTTGGCGTCCAAGTTGGCGGCAGAGTCAGCGTCGGGCGCGGCGTTCTGGTCGGCGGCGGCGTTCTGGTCGGCGGCGGCTCAAGCGCGCCACAGGCTGCTAGGAATGCACTCAAGAGCAAGCCGAGAAGCAGATGAGTCGTTCGCAACATAATTTCGCCTTTCACGGCGCGCTGAGCGCCTCTGCCAATGCTAAAAGCGACCAGATCAAGGCGCCGATGCCGATCAGCGCGCTCAGCAGCACGTATAGCGCGCCTGCCTTGCCCACTTGCAGCGGCCTCTCGCCGAAGTCGAAGCCGACCAGCAGCCGCCAGCCGAGCCAGTAGAGCGCCAAGCCGAGAATCGCCGTGCCGAACAGGAGCGCGTTAGCGACGGCCAGGTTGATTTGATCGGCGCGGATGCGAAAGAAGCTATTGAAGAGCGCCAGCGCGATCACAGCCGTCAGGATCAGCGCGTTCAGCGACGCCAAGGCGATGCGCGTCGTCCGCCTGCGTTTGCCAAGCCAAAGGGCGAATCGCATCAGTCGATCGACCTTCGGCGCATCTTTTTTTGAGGCTTTGCGCCGCTTAGTCATCAGCTTCGCTCGTGCAGCGCGCCGCTGAGCGGGCGGTTGATCATGAAGGTAGCAGCTTGCTCGAAATATTGGCGCATCTGGCTGTAGGCAGGCTCGCTGATTTGTGCTTCATCAAGCGCAGCGAGCATGGCAGCCAGCCAGGCATCGCGCTCAGCCTGACCGATAGCGTAGGGCGCGTGGCGCATCCGCAGGCGCGGATGACCGCGCTCAGCGCTGTAGTCCATCGGTCCGCCAAAGTACTGGATGACGAACAAGCGCAAGCGGCGCTCGGCGCCTGCCAAATCCTGCTCAGGGTAGAGCGGACGCAGGATCGGATCGTCTTTGACGCGCCGATAGAAGGCCGCGATCAGGCGCGCGAGTGCCGCTTCGCCGACCTGCTCATAGACGCTCTTAGTGCTGTGTCGTGCTTCGCTCATCAGCTGCTCTCGCTCACAAAGGATCGCTCGATTATTATAGCGCTGCTCAGAGTTTCCACAGCCGAGCGGCTTGCTGACGCGTGGTAGCGCGGACTGCGCGCGGATCGTCGGGCAGGCTGCGCCACTTGCCGTTGACCATCACGCCGCCGATGTGGACAGGATCGCGCCATAGGATCAGCTGCTCGCGCAGATTGTGGGCCGTGATTGGCGTTGGCAAATCGGCGTCGATCAGGATCAAATCGGCGCTGTAATTGGGCAGCAGCTTGCCGACGTCAGTCAGGCCGAGCGCCGCAGCACCGCCTGCGGTTGCCATGTGCCAGACGCGCTCAGCGGGCATGATCGCGGGATTCTGAAGGCGCGCCTTGTGCATCAGGAAGGCGCTGCGCATCAGGGCGAAGAAATTGTTCACATAGCCATCAGTGCCAAGCCCGAGCGTGATGTTGGCAGCGTCCATCTCGGGCAGGGGCGCGAAGCCGCCGCCGACTTCGCAGTTGGAGAGCGGCATGGAGGTCACTTTGACGTTGCGGCGCGCCAGGATGGCGATCTCTTCAGAGCTGATCTGTACACACTGCGAGGCCATAGCGCGCTCGCTCAGCACGCCAAGCGAATCGTAGTACTCAAGCGTGCGCATGCCGAAATGCTTCAGGCAATACTCAGGCTCATAGGTGCCTTCAGCGCAGTGGAAATGCACAAGACTGCCTAGCTCGGCGCCGAGGGCGAAGGCGCGCTTGATGAACTCAGCTGAGCAGGTGAAAGTGGTGTGGAAGCACATCACGCCACCTAGGAGCGGATCGTGAGCCGTGGCGCGGATGAACTCGGCATTTTCTTGCAAGCCTGCTTCGCCATTCTCGGCGCTGACGCGCTCAGTTGCCTCAAAAGAGAGCAAGGCGCGCAAGCCGTAGCGGCGCACCACTTCTGCCTCAACGGCGAGCGCGCCGCGCAGCGCCATAGGCGCTTCCAAGATGTCGTAGAACGTCGCCACGCCGCTCTGCAGGCATTCCATGCAAAAATGCGCTGTCGCCGCTGCGATCATGGCATGATCGAGCGCATCTTCCACTTGCTTCCACCAGTAATCGCGCAAAAAGCTCCAGAAGTCCAAGACCTGCGCCGCTGGCGGAATGCCGTGAGCCAACACGCCGTACATGTGTGTGTGCGCATTGACGAAGGCAGGCGCGATCACGTAACCACGCGCATCCTTGTGCTGTGCCTGCGGATACAAGGCCAGCAAGCCTTCAGTCGTGCCGATCTCCAGCACCTTGCTGCCTTGTACAGCCACTGCCCAATTCGGCTGTGGCGGCTGCAGGCTATCGTAGATCAGCCAATCGCCGCTGATG
>RFIM01000171.1 GCA_003695215.1 Chloroflexota bacterium | reverse complement strand
GCGCCAATGGACGCCGTTACGGCACCAGTGTAGCACTGGGGCACGCTTGTGTCAATTCTAGCAAGCGCCGCACAGCGCTTGGCAAGCTGAGCGATTTGCGTTAGGCTCGAAGGCGCATCCACGCACTCACAATAGGAAGAGCAAACTCATGGCTACTGCACAATCCTTAGCGGAGATCGGCGCAGCGATCAAGGCGCGCGTCGCAGCGCAGCGGGAAGCGATCGTTCAATTTCTGCGCGAGTTATGTGCCATTCCAAGTTACGATAGCCAGATCAAGGCAGTCTGTGAGCGCGCTGCAGCTGAGATGTTGGCGCTCGGCTTCGATGAAGTCTTCTTCGACCGCATGGGCAACATCGTCGGCCGAATCGGCACAGGTGCGCGCAAGCTGCTCTACGACAGCCACTTGGACACGGTCGGCATTGGCGATCCGAGCTCATGGGCATGGGATCCGTTCATGGGCAAGATCGAGGATGGCGTGCTCTATGCGCGCGGCGCCTGCGATGAGAAGGGCAGCACGCCTGGCATGATCTACGGTATGGCCATTGCGCGCGATCTAGGCTTGCTGGAAGGCTACACGGCTTACTATTTCGGCAATATGGAAGAATGGTGCGATGGCATTGCGCCACACGCGCTGGTGGAAGTCGAAGGCATTCGGCCTGACTTCGTGGTGATTGGCGAGCCGACGCGCATGCAAGTCTATCGCGGCCACAAAGGGCGCGTCGAGATGCGCGTCGTCGCCAAAGGGCGCAGCGCGCACGCTGCCAGCAATCACTTAGGCGATAACGCTATCTACAAGCTCTTGCCGATCATCGAGCGCATCAGCCAGATGGAGCCTGAGCTGGGCGACGATCCGTTCTTAGGGCATGGCAAGATCACGGTCAGCGATATGAAAGTCAGCACAGCTTCGATCAACGCTGTGCCTGATGAGGCGATCATTTACATTGATCGGCGCATGACCTTTGGCGAGACGCCTGAGCTGGTGCTGAATCAGCTGCGCGCCGTCATCGGCGAGCGCACTGACATGACGCTGGAGCTGCTGCACTATGCCGAGCCGAGTTATACGGGCTTTGTCTTCCCAGTGGAGAAAATTTTCCCTGCCTGGGCGCTCAGCGAGGTGCATCCACTGGTGCAGGCAGGGCAAGCTGCGCTCGCGGCACTGAACGGCAGCGCGCCGCCAACAGGCAAGTGGAACTTCAGCACCAATGGCACATATTGGATGGGCAAAGCAGGCATCCCGAGCATCGGCTTTGGGCCAGGCGATGAAATCCACGCCCATACTACGCTCGATCAGGTGCGCCTGGATGACGTTGTGGATGCCACGGCCTTCTATGCTTTGCTGCCTGCCGCGCTAAATGCGCAAGGCGACTCAGCCTAGCGCTCAGGAGATGCCGCTAGCCTGTGTGGCTTCTTGAGCAGGCGGCAAGTTGCGGAACAGGTCTGCCAAGCTCAGGCGGAAGCCGTTCAGCAAAGCGCCGCCTTCAAAATAGCCGTCAGCTTCGATCAGCTGCAGGTTCAAGCTGCCATCTGCTGCCAGATGACAAGCATCTGCAGCGCGCTCATCAGGATAGATCAGCCAGACCAGCGCTGTGCCTGCCTTTAGGTAGCGCAGCGCTTTGCGTTGCATCTGCCGCACTGAGTCAGTTGGCGAGAGCACCTCAACGGCTACATCAGGCGCGAACGGGAAATAGCGCGCAGGCAAGGCGCTCAGGCGCGCTTTGCGGATGAAGGCGACATCAGGCACGTAGACAGTGTGCGCGTCGAGCACAAACGTGCCATCAGCGCCGATCACGTAGCCTAAATCGCGCGCTCTGACGAAGGTCATCAGAGACCAAGCGAACTCAGTGGCGATCAGCGATGAGAGCGCGCTAGTAGGCGACATCAGGATGATCTCTCCGTCATGCAGCTCAAAAGTGCGCTCGGCGTACTCGGCGCGCTGACGGATTCTCTCAAGATCGTCGGCCGTGTAGCGCGTCTGCACCTGAGCGCTCATGCATCACGCCCTGATTCACTCTCAGCAGGCGGCAAGTTGCGGAACAGGTCTGCCAAGCTCAGGCGGAAGCCGTTCAGCAAAGCGCCGCCTTCAAAATAGCCGTCAGCTTCGATCGGCTGCAGGTTCAGGCTGCCATCTGCTGCCAGATGACAAGCATCTGCAGCGCGCTCGTCAGGATAGATCAGCCAGACCAGCGCTGTGCCTGCCTTTAAGTAGCGCAGCGCTTTGCGCTGCATCTGCCGCACTGAGTCAGTTGGCGAGAGCACCTCGACAGCTACATCAGGTGCGAATGGGAAGTAGCGCGCGGGCAGGGCGCTCAGGCGCGCTTTGCGGATGAAGGCGACGTCAGGCACGTAGACGGTGTGCGCATCCAGCACAAACGTGCCATCAGCGCCGATCACGTAGCCTAAATCGTGCGTCTCAACAAAATTGAAGAGCGCATTGCCGAAGCGCGTGGCGATCAGCGATGAGAGCGCGCTAGTAGGCGACATCAGGATGATCTCTCCGTCATGCAGCTCAAAAGCGCGCTCGGCGTACTCGGCGCGCCGACGGATTCTCTCAAGATCGTCGGCCGTGTAACGCGTCTGTACCTGAGCGCTCATGCCGATCTCCTAGCAGCGCTTTCTCAGATGTTCGTTCAAGAGCGCGTTGGTCAATTCAGCGGGAAATTTGCCGCGCCCTTCGCGCATGACCTGCCCGATCAGGAATTTCAGCACCTTCTCCTCACCATTGCAGAAGCGCGCCACTTCTGCAGGGTTGGCCTCTAAGACTTTGAGGATCGCCGCTTCGATCAGGGCTGTATCCTGCGTTTGTTCCAAGCCGAGCTGACGGACGATCTCGGCAGGCGCGCCGCCGCGCTCAAAGAGCGCATCGAGGACTTTCTTGGCAGCGTTATTGTTGATTGTGCCGCTATCCACCAAGCGGATCAGCTCGGCGAGCGCACTTGGCGCCACGCGCGTCTCGGCGATGTTCTCGCTAGGCAGGGCAGCTTTGTTCATGCGCGCGAAAAGCTCGTTGATGATCCAATTGGCGGCTTTCTTGGGCTCAGCGCCGCTAGCGACCACTGCCTCGAAATAGTCGGCCACAGCGCGATCGGCCACCAGCACGGACGCTTCATAGGCGCCTAAGCCGAGCGCGATCAGGCGATTGCGCTTGGCATCAGGCAGCTCAGGCAGGCTGCGCCGAATTGCTTCGATCCACTCAGGGCTGATGACCAACGGCGGCAAGTCTGGTTCTGGGAAGTAGCGATAATCGTGCGCCGATTCTTTCTCGCGCTGCATCACGAGCGTGCCACGCGCCTCGTCCCAGCCGAGCGTCGCTTGAGTGACTGTGCCGCCGCTCTCGTAAATCTTGATCTGGCGCTCGATCTCGAGGGCGCTGGCGCGCGCCAGGCTGCGGATGCTGTTCAGGTTCTTGACCTCAGTGCGCGTGCGTAGCTCGTTGCTGCCCACAGGGCGCACGCTGATGTTCGGCTCCATGCGCAGCACGCCTTTGGACATATCGCCGCTGTTGACGCCCAGATACTGCAAGATGGCGCGTAGTTTGCGGCCGTAGGCTTCGGCTTCTTCGGCGCTGCGGATATCGGGCTCGGTCACGATCTCTAAGAGCGGCACGCCTGAGCGATTGAAGTCTATCAGACTGCTGCCGCCGACGTGAATGGACTTGCCAGTATCTTCCTCAAGGTGCGCGCGCCGAATGCCGATGCGCTTAGTGCTGCCATTGGGTAGATCGATCTCCAGCCAGCCGTTGATGGCGAGCGGCAGCTCATATTGGCTGATCTGGTAGCCTTTGGGCAGGTCGGGATAGAAATAGCTCTTGCGCGCGAAGACGTTGGTCGTAGCGATCTGGCAATTGAGCGCCAAGCCAACGCGAATGGCGAACTCGACGGCGCGGCGATTGATGACAGGCAGGACGCCGGGCATGCCCAGGCAGATCGGACAGACCACAGTGTTCGGCTCAGCCGTTGTGCTATCGACCACGGCGCAGCCGCAGAACATCTTGCTCTCAGTCAGCAGCTCGGCATGCACTTCCAAGCCGATCACAGCTTCATAAGCGCTCATGGCACCTACCGTTCATGAGTGCGCGCTCAGCACACTGCTGCGCGCTGCTAGTTCTTCAGCTAATTTGGCCATTTGTGTGGCGATGATGGACGTGGGCTGGAGAAGGACAATTGGCGTGCCTGCTTCAGTGGCTTGCGCGGCTAGCTCAGGCGCCGGCGTGATGAGCGCTAGAATCTCATGCCCAAGCGTTTGCTCCGCATCTTGCCAAGAGACAGGTACCTGCGAAGGCGTACGATTGATGACCACAACATTGACGCGGCCGCGCCCTAAGCCCAGGCCTTCCAATTCGGCCAGCAGCTCGCGCGCCATGTGCAGCGCGATGCGACTCGGATCGGTCACTAGCACGACCTGATCGGCTTCGCGCACCAGGCGCGCATTCAGGCGCGTCAGGCCGTTGCCCAAATCCAGAAGGATGTGCCGCGCTAGGCTGCGCAGGCTTTTCACAATCGCCACAGCTGAATCGGCGTTGACGTTGAGCAGGCTATCCTTCGGACGCGAAGAGCTGAGCAGCAATTTCAAGCCGCTGGCGTGCGTCGCCAATTCGGCTTCAACGGCTCGCGGATTGATCTCGGTAGGCACGCGGCCGAGCAGGTTTATCATGCCGACGGCGCGCTGGGCGTTCAGCGCCAAGCCCAAGCTGCCCTGCCCAAGCCGAATGTCGGCCAGGATGCTCTGCTCTTTTTGCTGCATGGCCGCCGCAACATTGGCAGCCAGAGTCGTCGTGCCAAGACCGCCCTTGGCGCCGAGGAAGGCCACCACTGCGCCGCCTTCAGCGGTAGCGCGCCGCTGCGCAGCGCTGCGCAGCAAAAGCGCCTTCACGCGCGAGGCCAGCTCGGCAGGATGCGTTGGCTTGGAGAGATAATCATCGGCGCCTGCCTCAAAGCCTTGCACCTTGTCATCAATCAGCGTCTTGGCAGTGAACATAATGATTGGAATCAGCTGTGTGGCAGGATTGGCGCGCAGGCGGCGGCAAATTTCGTAGCCATCCAGGTCAGGCATCATCACGTCCAGGATGATCAGATCAGGCCGCTCTGCCACGGCGCGCGTGATGGCTTGCGCGCCGTTGTTGGCTGCTAGCACCTCGTAGCCTTGCCGTTGCAGCATCAAGCCGATCAGCTTTAGGCTGTCAATGTCGTCGTCAACTATCAGGATTCGTTCAGCCATGCTCGGTTTATCCTTCTGATGCACTCTACCTTGCAGTTTAGCATGAGCTGCAGCTCAACGCAATGCAGCGGCACTGCCAGCAGCGCAAATATGTCGTAAATTTAGAGTTAGCAGTCAGTTAAGATAGCCGCGCTTGTTGAATGATTGTTGTGAAGGCTTCATCATAGGCAGCGCTGAGCGTCCGCCAATCGAATTGAGCGATGTAGGCGCGCAGCGCAGCAGGCGCAGGCACTTGCCAGGTGCGCAGCAGCGCGTCAAGCAGCTCGCCTTCATTATATAGGCATAGGTCGTGGTAGGCGCTTGGCAACAGCGTCGGATAATTCAGGCGGCGCGGCATCAGCGGCAGGGCGCCACAATAGATCGCCTCAGCCATGCTGACGCCGAAGAAATCTTGCTTGGCGCAGCTTATGGCGTGTGTCGCCTGCCAGAGCAAGCGCGCATAATCGGCAAAGCGCTCAGCGTATCCATAGTGGATCAGCCGAGCGCCTAGACGCTCGCGTAGCGGCTCAAAGGCGCTTGCGCTGAAGCCAATCGGCTCGCCTGCCAAGATGACGCGGAAGTCCATGTCCAGGGCAATGAGCTTCTCCAGCGTTCGTGCGAAGACCTCAGGCTGCTTGTCGTATTCCCAGCGATGATTCCACAGCAGAGTGGGCACGCTGCGATCTTTGGGCGCGGCGTGCGCGTCAAAAGCGGCGAGATCGATGCCGACGGGCAGCACATGTGCTTTTGCCGCGATCTGATCAACCGTCTCTAGCTCATTGTGGTCAGGGTAATGCTTGAGCAAGCGTGGCAATTCGCTCAGGAAATCGCGCTTGTGAAAGGCACTATTGAAAAAGACGGCATCGGCTGCTAGCGCGCTGGTATAGTTGATGAAAGCGATCTTCAAGTCGCGCTTGATGCGTTCGCCTGCAGGATAGGTCAGCTGATTCTCATGAAAGTAGACGGCGCTGGGCACATGAGCGGTGCGGCGGCGCGTCAGGGCTAGGAAAGTGGTCAGGTCGAGCATGTCAGAGGCGAGGATCAGGTCGGGTGCGAGAGCGCTTTGGTTGAAGCGGCGCGCTAGGGTCACGGCGCCGCCTTGCATGCGCCACTGCCAATAGCGGCCTTCTAAGGTGAGCGCGCTTATGCTGTGCTGGCTGAAGCGCTGCAGATCGCGCAGCCATGCAGCATGCGAGCCTGTGTGATACGGTTCCAGGAGGAGGACGTTCGCCATAGGAGCGGACTGCGCCGCCACGGCGTTCGGCGCGGCGCAGCACGGGCTTCATTCGGCGGGCGGGTAGGTCGTCACTACAGAGTTATCGCCGCTGAAGGGATTCGGCACGTACTTATCGGCATTCCAATCGTTGTGCCAGGTGGTGCCGTTGACCAAGTAACGGTACTGGAACTCGCGGTTGAGCGGCAGGTCTATCACTAGGGTGAAGCGTCCGTTCTTCTTCTTCTCCATCGGATGAGAAGTCTCATTCCAGTCGTTGAAGTCGCCCACAAGATGGATCGTCTCTGCGCCATCGGCAATAGCAGGCGGCGCCTCGAAGGTGACCTTGCATTTGGTCTTCAGGAAGCTCTTCTTGATCATCGCTTCACATTCCTTCCTGCGTCAGAAATCGCACTCTGTACATTCTATCACAAAGAATGACGAGAAATATAGGGCGAAAGCAAGCTGGCTTCTCAAAACGCACGAATGTTCACAACGTGAACAAGCGCGCGGCACGCAGAATTTGTTGACCATCTACGTCAACAGCGATACACTCAAGGTCGCGACTCACCCTGATTTTTGAGTGCGCATGGGCGAGCGCATTGGGCTGCGCTTTCCGCCGCACAAAGTTTGCTGGTTCGATGTACACACGCGCCGCCCTTTGGCTGCTGATTGGCAACAAGCCTGGCAACGTAAAGGAAAATCAATGACCTCTGCGGCCCACGAACGCCTGCGCGAATGCCTAGCGCGCATCTATCCGCCTGAGCTTGCCGCAGGCGCTTATGAAGGCATCTTGAGCCTTTTGGCAAAGGCTGAGCCACCGCCTGCGCCCAAAGGCGACTATTTCTCCGAGCAGACCGTCACGCTCATCACCTACGGCGATACGCTAAACGCCGAAGGCGAAGCGCCATTAGCGACCTTGCGTCGCTTCTGCCGCGCCTACCTGGCTGACGTCCTTGATACGATCCATCTCTTGCCGCACTATCCTTATTCTTCTGATGACGGCTTCTCAGTGATGGACTATTACGCCGTCAACCCTGCGCTCGGCACCTGGCAGGACGTCAAGCAGCTCGGCGCTGACTTCCGCCTGATGTTCGACGCCGTCATCAACCATATGTCGGCGCAGAGCCAGTGGTTCAAGCGTTTCTTGGCAGGCGATCCTGAGTTCAACGGTTTGTTCTTCACTGAGTCGCCTGAGGCTGACCTGAGCGCAGTGGTGCGTCCGCGCACCACGCCGCTGCTGACACCTTTCGTCAAAGCGGATGGCAGCACTGTTCACGTCTGGACGACTTTCAGCGCCGATCAAGTTGATCTGGACTACAGGCAGCCGTCCACGCTGCTGCGCATCCTGGATGTGCTGTTGTTCTACGTGGCGCAAGGTGCGCAAGTGCTGCGCTTGGACGCCATTGCCTTTATGTGGAAGCAAGCAGGCACGCCCAGCATCCATTTGCCACAAACGCACGCCATCATCCAGGCGATCCGCGCCGTGATGGATATCTACGCGCCGCACGTCGTGCTGATCACTGAGACCAACGTGCCGCATGCTGAGAATGTCAGCTACTTTGGTGATGGCTTCAACGAAGCACAGCTGGTCTATAACTTCACCTTGCCGCCATTGCTCTTCTACAGCATGGCAACTGGCCGAACGCAGAAGCTCTGCGATTGGCTGAATACGCTGCAGACGCCTTCGCAGCGCACGGCTTTCTTCAATTTCACCGCCTCGCACGATGGCATCGGCGTGCGCCCTGTGGAAGGCATTCTGAGCGCGGACGAGTTGCACCTCTTGATCGATATCGTCGAACGGCGCGGCGGGCGAGTCTCGTATCGTGCGCAGAGCGACGGCACACGGACGCCTTATGAGCTGAATTGCACCTACGTGGATGCAATAGCCGATCCTGGCTTGCCGCTAGAAGTGCAGGTGAAGCGTTTCTTGCTCTCGCAAGGCGTGATGCTAGCGATGGCAGGCGTGCCAGCTATTTACATTCACAGCTTGCTCGGCACGCGCAACGACCTAGAAGGCATGGCGCGCACAGGGCAGAATCGCAGCATCAATCGCGCCAAGTTGCCGCTGCGCGAGATTGAGATGGCGCTCAGCGCACCACAGAGCTTCCGTGCGCAGGTCTTTGAAGGCTACAAGCGGCTGTTGCGCGCGCGCCGCACACAACGCGCTTTTCATCCACTAGGCGCACAGCGCGCCTACACGCTGAACGGCGGCGCTGTCTTAGCGCTAGAGCGCAGCGCGCCTGATGGCAAGGCGAAAACCTTAGCACTCTTTAATTTCAGTGACGCGCCACAGCAAGTTACGCTCTGGCAAGATGCCAAGCAAGAGGTGATCAGCCAACGGCCAATTGCTGACAAGGCTATAACCTTGCTGGCTTATGAGATGAGTTGGTTGCGCCTTCACGCTTAAAAAGCGCACTCAAAATGTGTGTCTTGTCCAAGATACAAACTGAGATTATAATTACCGACAATCAGCGGAGGCGGCTCAATGTCGGTTATCCAAGAGATTCGCGCCAAGCTCGATCTGGTACAGTACATCTCACAGAGCGGCGTGGCGTTGCGCAAGGCAGGGCGCAACTTCAAGGCGTGCTGTCCATTCCATAACGAGAAGACGCCTTCGTTCTACGTCTTTCCCGATTCGCAAACATGGCATTGTTTCGGCGCCTGCAGCACGGGCGGCGATATTTTCTCCTATGTGCAGCGCCGTGAGAATGTGGACTTTGCCGAGGCGCTGCGCATCCTGGCAGAGAAGGCCGGCGTTCAGCTGCAAGCACGCACGCCTGAGCAGCAGGAACACGAGGCTCGCCTTGAGAAGCTGCGCAGCCTGTTGGCGGAAGCGGCGCGTTTTTACCATCAGCGCCTGCTGAACGCGCCTGATGCGGCTGAGGCGCGCGCTTATGTGGCGCGTCGCGGTCTACAAGAAGCAACTCTTACCCAATTCCAGATCGGTTATGCGCCTGATAGCTGGAACGCTATATTAGATCGCCTAAAGCAGATCGGCTATACAGAGCAAGAAATGCTTGAGGCAGGCCTTCTGACGCGCCATGAGGAATCAGAGCGCTTGTATGATCGCTTCCGCGATAGGCTGATGATCCCGATCTGCGATGAGCGCGGTCGGGTGATCGGCTTTGGCGCGCGCGCGCTCAAGCCTGAAGCGCAACCGAAGTACTTGAACTCGCCACAGACGCCGCTCTTCGATAAAAGTGCCACGCTCTTTGGGCTGCATTTGGCGCGTCGTAGCATCCGCGAGAGCGAGACAGCTGTGATCGTGGAAGGCTACATGGATGCCATCCAAGCGCATCAGCACGGCTTCACGAACGTTGTGGCGCAGATGGGCACAGCGCTGACTCAAGCGCAGCTGAAGACTCTGAGCCAGTACGCGCGCCGCCTGATCCTGGCCCTAGATGCCGATGAGGCAGGCGCGCGGGCCACTTTGCGCGGCTTAGAGGCTGTGCGCCAAGCTGCCTCAGTGGCGCGCGTTTTTGTCGATCCAAGCGGCGCCTTACGCGAATCAAGCCGCCTGAACCTGGAACTACAAGTGATCACGCCGCCGCAGGGCAAAGACCCTGACGATCTGATTCGCGAGGATCCGCAGGCATGGCGCGATTTACTTGCCAATGCACAAAGCGTGGCTGATTACGTGATCAACGCCGCTGTTGCTAGCTTGCCTGCCAATGCCACGCTAGCTGAGCGTGAGCAAGTTGCCCGTGAGCTGCTACCGCTGCTGATGGCGACCGAGAACAATCTGCAGCAGCAGGCGAACGTGCAGCAATTGGCGTACAAGCTGCGCTTGGGCAGCGGCAAGGCGCTTTTGGAATGGGCGGCACAGCATCAGCGTCTCAAACGGCTCGATCGGCCTGCGCCTGCTGAGGAATCGCGCGCTTCTGCTGAGCCAGGCGCGCCGTCTGCGCCAATTGTCGTGCTGACTCACGGCGAGGCATTACAAGAGTATTGCCTCGCAGCGCTACTGCAATATCCGAGCTTGCTGGCAGACTTGCAGCGCATCTTCCGCCAATTAGTGCGTGAGGATGCAGAACTGGAGAGCTTGTTGCAGCCGCTGTGCAGCGCTGATTTTACGCGCCCTGATCTGCGCGCCATTTTCGAGACTTTTGTGCGCGCCCGCGCCCAGTATCAGGAAGAATGGCTCAGCTACCTTGAGGCGAACCTGCCCGCCGATTTACTGCCCACGCTAGAAAGGCTGCTCTTGGCGCGCTTGGAAGCCTATGAGCAGCGCCTGCGCCAAGCATCACAGACTGATCCGCGCGCGTTGAGTAAAGATGTAGCATCCCTGCGCGAAGCTGCTTCGCTGCATTCGGATGAGGCGCGGCATCGGGCGGCTTTGCCTCACCACGCGCTCTCATTGCGGATTGTACGTTTACGGCGCGAGTGCACTGAGCTGGGCTATTTGATCCAAGAAGCCGATCAAGCGCACCTACTGACGTATCTGGAACGCAACAAGCTCTTTTTACGCGCTATTCGCATCTTGCAGGAAGCAGCACACATAAGCTACGCCAAGCAGTCAGTGAGTTTGTGAGGAAGGCTTTAGACCATGGCAAAGCGGGCTAAGAAACAACGGTCGAGCGAGTATATTGAGGAATTGAGCGAGAACGCAGGGACTGATCTGGATGTTGAGGTGCCGCCAACAGAGGTTGAGCCGTGCTTGGATGACCTTGACGAAGAGTCGCCGCGCTCAGTCCTTGAGCAGCTCAGCGAGATGGGCATCCAACTGACAAGCACTTCTGAGTTCAGCGTGCCTGTGATCTTCTCAGATTCAGATGAAGATGAGCTCGAGGATGAATCCGAGCAGGATGAAATAAATCTGGGCGGTGCGCTCGCTGCTGAAGACCCTGTGCGCATGTACTTGAAAGGGATTGGGCAAGTGCCGCTGCTCGATCCCAACAGCGAGACCTGGCTTTCCTCACAGATGGCTGCCCTTTCGCTGCTGCGCACGGCTCGCGCTAACCCTGAGACGGGCGAGTCGCTCAGCTACCGTGAGGCGCTGCGCTTGCTATACGCCGACCTAACGCGCTTTTGGGAAGATGTAAGTGCGCGCGTGGCAGATTACGGCTTGCCGTTGCCTGATCTGCACGCCTTTTTCGGCGAAGCGCGTAGCCTGTGCGCGCCACTCGATCCATCGCAGCCTTCTTACATCCGCACTTACCTTGAACAAGGCGAGTGGGGACGCGATGAGACCTGGACGTTGCTGGCGCGCCACTTGTTTGAGGTCTTTCAAGGCTTGTATCTGATCCCTGAGTGCCTGGAACCTGCCATAGCCAACTATCTGCAGACTCACGACAGGTTGCCTTCGCCTGCTGAGTTTGAGCAGTGGCTCGATCAACTCTGTGACGATCAAGCCCTGGAGCGTTACTATGAAGGCGTGCACCAACGCGCTATCGCTGCTGCCGAATCGCTCACGCGCGCCAACCTGCGCCTTGTGGTCAGCGTGGCCAAACGCTACATGATGCGCGGCATCAGCTTCCTGGACTTGATCCAAGAAGGCAACATCGGCTTGTTGCGCGCTGTTGAGAAATTCGATCACACCAAAGGCTTCAAGTTCAGCACTTATGCCACCTGGTGGATCAGGCAAGCTATCAGCCGCGCCATCGCCGACCAAGCGCGCACTATTCGCATTCCCGTCCACATGGGCGAGACCATTCAACGCCTGAAGCGCATTCAGCGCGAGCTGACGCAGCAGCTCGGCACCGAGCCAAGCCCTGAGCAGCTCGCCCTTAGGATGGGCTTCCTGACGGCTGAGGAAACTGAGCGCATTCAGGCTGCCCTTGAGGCAGGTCAGAAGCTCGAGCCTGCCTTGAGCCGCAAGCTGCGCCGCGCCGCTGCCAAAGTGCGCCGCATTCAGCGCCTCTCGCAGGAGCCGATGTCGCTTGAAATGCCTGTTGGTGAAGAAGACTCCAGCTTTTTGGGCGATTTCATCGAAGATGATAAGCTCATCGGGCCTGTGGATGCCGCGGCGCGTCAGCTTCTGAAGGAACAAGTGCGCAGCGCGCTGGCTGTGCTAAACGAGCGCGAGCGCGAAGTTTTGGTCATGCGCTTTGGCTTGCTCGATGGGCAAGAGCACACCCTTGAAGAAGTGGGCAAGTACTTTGGCGTCACGCGGGAACGGATTCGCCAAATCGAGGCGAAAGCGCTTCGGAAGTTGCGCCATCCATCGCGTAGCCGCCATCTGAGGGATTATCTATGATTCGCCGTGTGGCGCTCGTCCTGCTTTTGACGCTGTGTGGCTTGGCAGGCATCTTGCTGGGCGGCGTGATCGCTGCTGAGGCGCAGCCGCCTGCCGCGTCGCTGACTTATCCCGATAATCAGCAAGTGCGCATCCTGCCTGATGGCGCGCCGCACACAGCCCAATCGGCTGCCAGGTTGCGCCTTGCCTACGCCGATCTAGAGATCAGCAACGGCGCACGTTTTGCCCTCAAGCGGCACCACGCCTGGCCGATCAACGGCTGGCAAATCGCGCTGGAGCTCTTGGAAGGCCAGGCAAACGGTCGCGCTCAGCCGCAAGGCCCTTATCGCCTCGCCTTGCTGAACTCAGGCGGTAGCATTGAGATTCTGAGCGATAGCACCTTCGTGGCTTATGCTATTCCAAATGGCGATCTGCTCTTCGGAGTTATTGAAGGCAGTGCGCGCTTGCTGCCCAATGGCGCCGAGGCGCAGATACTCGGCGCAGGGCAAGGCGTGCGCCTGGCCGCTGATGGGCGCGCCACGCGCTCTGAATGGGCAGTCTTGCGCGCTACAGCCTACCGCCTTGATGGCGCGCCGCTCGCCTTGCCACTACAACTGACCGACTCACAAGGGCTGACGTTTAACTTCAACACTGGGCAGGTCATTGGCGTGCCTGCCGAGACGTACCAGCTGAAGGTGCAGGCGCTCATTCCCTACATTGCCGAAGAGCTTCGCCTGACGGCGGAGCAGCCTGTGGCGCTGGCATTCACCTTCGGTGAGGTCGTCTTCCGCCATCTCAGCCAAGGCGTGACCACAACCATCAGCAATGAGATCACGCTACGCCTAGCGGGCGATGAGAGCGCTTGGAAAATTCCGTTGGGCGAGCCGTTGATCGCGGCGCCAGGCCGATGGGCCTTCTTTGTGCAATATGCCAACAATCCTGAGCAACGCCTTGAGGCAACAATCCTGACGGGCAGGCGTACTGAGCTGACTGTGCGCTGAGTCGAAAGCGCCTCTCGGTTGCGAGAGGCGCTTCGTCGCTAGAGATACTCTACCTCGTCAAGGCGTCGTTTCGGCTTGCCACTCTCCTCAGGCAACACGTCATCTTCGATGTCCAGCACGTCTTCGTCGTTCTTGCGCTTAGGGCGCCCTTCCGCAGGCTCAGAGTCGCTTGGCGCGTCTGTGTAGCCTTTCGTGCGCTCGCGCCAGGCTTCCCAGGGCCCAGCGCCCATGCCGCCAGCGCTCATCATCCTGATGAAGAAAAAGATGAAGAAGCCGAAGATGATCGCAGGCAGCGCGAACTTGAAGATGTTGAAGGCGAAGCCGAACACCATGAAGAGTATAAAAATCCCGATCATTGGCTTGAACCAGCTGCCTGTGTAGTGCCAGCCATGCCGACCGCGCTCAAATTTCACATACATCAGTCTACCCTCGCTTGTGGCTGTATGCGTTACGGCACTTTACGCACTTTCGATCTGAAAAGTTGCGGGCGCTGACCTGACTTGCTGCGCAATGTGCCAAGCGCACAAAGCCCACATGAGCGTCAGCAGGCAGGTGATCAAATAAGCGCCATAAGCGCGCATTGTCTCGTGCGGCACGAGATACAAGCTGTTGATCAGGATGAGTAAAGCAGCGCCTAGACGCGGACGTAGCGGCAGCATGCCGATTACAGCGAAGGCAAAGGCCGTGACCAAGCTGATGCTGGATGTATAAGGCGAGATGAGCATCGAGGCGCTGATCAGCATGCCGATGTGCGGCTCGCGCAGCTGTTGCGGCTGGCGCAGTGCCAACAAGCTTGAGATACCTACGATCAAGATGGCTAAGACGGCAAATAGCAGCGTTGGGTAGCCCTGCCGACCCAAGCTGGCAAGCAAGCTGACGTCCACAGGCGTGCCGACCTGATGCCCAACTTGCATCATTGCCCACCACGCCTCGCCATAGAGCAGCATCGTCGGCATGACCACTGCCAGCACTACAGCGCCAACGCGCAGCCAAGCGCGTGGCTGCCAGCGCCACAGCAGGTATATGCTAACCCAAACCGCCAGCAACCAGACTGTCTGTGGCTTGGCAGTGGCGATTAACAAGCCAATGCCAAGCGGTAATGCGCGCCTGCGATTGTAGCCAAAAGCGATCAGCAGGACACCGATCAGGATGAAGCCTTCGATGTTGCCATCGGCAATATGGCGCATAGCAGGATATGCCGTGAACAGCAAGATCGCGTAGAGCGCCCAGAGCCAAGGCGCTGCGGCGCGCGGCACGCTCAACAGATAGGCGATCAGCGTGATGAACGTCACGATGCTCCAGCTGAGCCGAAATGAGAGAAAGCTCAAGGGCAGGAGCATTGGCAATCCCCATGGCGTCACGCGCATAGAGCCGTTGGCGTAGTCCACTTGTCCATTTTGGATCGGCGTCCAGATCAGCTGCCAGTCCCAGCCGAGCGGCGTGCCTTCAATGGGCAAGTTGCTGATGGCGCCAATCACCAGGATGCCCGTGAGCGCGATCAGGCCAGCTGCCAAGATAAGCTGCGGTAGCCTGCAGGTCTGCCTAAAGACCCGCATCCTGCATCCTCCTGAGCCGAGGCCTCAGCCCTTTGAGATTCCAACGCTCGGCACGGCAAGCTCAGCCGATCGGATCGGTAGACTTGACCCGACGCATGCCTTGCGCTGCCATCTCGCGCAGGCGCTCTTCAGTGGCTTGCTCAAAGCCTGCTATCGAAGATGTGCAGTCGTCCAGAAAGCGCAGTTTAGCGATGACTGCAGGCTGATCGGCAAAGTAGCGCAGCACTGAATTCATGGTCGCCAACACGCAATGGCTGCGCGCTTCACCGGCGATGTAGATCAGATCGAAGCTGGCGACTGTCTCCAAAAAGCGCGTGTTCAAGCCGCCATCAGGATGCTGCGGATACTTCACCTCAGGCTCGACCACAGAGTAGAATTCAGTGTGCGGAATCGTGCCTTTAGTCAAGTAGGTCGGTTGAGCTGTGCGCGCGCCGCTGTGATACATGATCGCCTCTGAGAGCGCAGGCAAGAGCGCGCGCCCTGCTGTGCCTTCCATACAGTGGAAAGGCCAGATCATCAGCTGCTTTTTGCCAACGCGCTCCAACTCCTCCACATACCGCGCCGACCAATCTGGTTCAGTCGTCGCTATCCACACACCTTTGGCAACGTCCTCAGCGCTGATGATCGTGTAAGGTGCCGGGCGTTCGCCTTTGGCATTGCGCCACCACGTCGGGTAGAAGATTTGGAAAGGAATGTGCGTATCCAGAGAGGCAGCGATGTGCGTGATCTGGTGGACGTTGCGGTAAATCCACTCGATAGTGCGCTGCGCATCTTGTACAGCATTGGGCACGGGCAGCCTTCCAAGCGGCGCAGGCAAGATGAAGTCGTTTTGCATATCTATGAGCCATAGCAGCACACGCTGCTGATCGGCGCTAGCAGGCGCTTGGAAAGCAGCTGCGCCTGCCTGATAAGCGCCTTGCAGATCGGGCTCGTAAATCTGCCCGACCTTCTCAGGCGCGTAAAAAGATGGAAGACTCATCGGCATCTCCTCTCAGCAGGTAGCTTAGCAGCTTACCTTTATAGTGCTCGGATGGCTGTTTAACTGCGAATTCAGCCATCAGCGCGACCAAGCCGCAAACCAGAGCGGCGTTGCCGCGCTTACGCCTTGCAAAGCCCTGCGCGCCGCAAAATCTAGCTCGATTAGCAACGGCACCACAGGGAAAGTGCCATTCTCGCCAAAGTAGCCTTGCTCAGCCTGTGCGATCAGCGTAGCGCGCCGACTCAGGTCGTTTTCCAGCAGCGCCGCGTTGACCAACTGATCGGCATCGCCGCAAGGCACGTAGCTCTTCAAGAATCCATAGCGGCAATGCGCGCCGTCGCCTGCCCAAGCCGTGATGTCCCGATGATCGGGCGACCAGGTGAAAAGCCACATCGGCGGGCGAATTGGGTCTGTCGTGCGGATCGTGCTGAAGGTGCCATCGGCTAGGCGGCGCACTACCTCGGCATTGCGCTTGGTCAGGCGGAAGTTTGGCAGGTTGCAGCCCAAGTGCGCTTGCCACTGCGCGAAGAGCGCGTTCGCCAAGGCTTCCATACGCGGCGTATCCTCGATGACCAGCTCAAGGCGCTCAGGCAGACGGCATCCGCTGTAACCTGCTGCAGCCAGCTGCGCCTTGGCCAGCTCAGGCGCGAAGATGCCTGCCTCAGCGGCTAGAGCCACGTCAGCGGCTGCAGGCGTGCTCAGCCGCCAAGTCGGCAGCACAGCGCCGAGGCTCTGAGCCAGCGCCTTGCGGTCGATGGCGAGCGCCAGAGCGCGCCGCAACGCTTCACGCTGTGTCACAGGGCGCTCAGCAGCGAAGCCAAGCATGATCACGGCCGAACTCGGGGCGCTGATGAGCGTCTCAGGCGCGCTCAGCGCCAATTGTGCTGCGCTATCGCGATCAAGACGTGCGAAATCCGCGTTTTGCGCCATGAAAAGCTCAGGAATCGCCTCAGGCGCTGCAAAGGTGACCCTCACCTGCGCTATAGTGCCTGTCTGCTCATGCCAGAGTGGATTGCGCAGCAGCGTCAGGCTCGTGGCATCGCGCGCTGCTAGCGCGTAGGCGCCGCTGGAGAGCATCTGGTTTGGCACTGCCCAATCGCCATTTTCAGCCGCCAAGCTGACCGACTCGCGCGGTACAGGGCGGAATTCGGGCAGTGCCAGCAGGTGAGGCAACATCGGCGTAGGGAATTCCAGGCGCAGCACTAGCGTGCGCGCGTTGGCGACGCGCGCGCCCAACTCGCGGGCGATGAACAGATCGTCTATCAGCAGCGGATTGGTCGTGGCGATTTTGCGGCAGCCGCTGATGACGAAGACGGTCTTCGCCACAGGATTAGGCGGCTGAGCATCGCAGGCCCGCCGCAAGCCGAAGACAAAATCGCCGGCTACAATCGGGCGGACGGCCTCAACGCGCCCATTGCGAACGCGCACCCATTGCGCTTCCTGGCGCAGCCTGAACGTCCATTCCAGGCCATCAGGGCTGATAGACCAAGATTGCGCCAAGGCAGGCACGATCTGGTTAGTGAGCGGATCGTAGCGCGTCAAGCCTGCGAACAAATTCTCGACCAGATCGCGTCCGCTCCGATCGCCAGGCGCGAGGGCTACAGGATCGAGTGTGCCGAAGGGCGGCAACAGCACGCGCGCCGAGTCGCTTTGGGCTGCGCTGAGCGCCTCAGGCGAGAGCGCCGCGCCGAAAAAGCACAGCGCCAGGAGAAATTTCGCTAAAGAGCGCATAGTCAGCTTGGCTGATGAACTTTGCGCGTATCCGTGCCGTCACCAGTAGTCATCAGCTGGCGCTTCTCACCGAAGTGCGGCTCGTAAAAATGCAGGCGCGTGCCAGTCGGATCGACCACTTCGAAATAGCGGACGTTCTTGCCGTACCAATCGCCCCAAGATTCCACGGTCAGCTCGCCACAGGCGATGCCAAGCGCGCTGAGCCGCTCATGCTCTAGATCGGTGTGCGGCAAGTGAACGCGGATCAAGGCGACGGCACTTGGCGGATGCTGCGCGTCGGCGCGCACAAAGTGTAGCCAGCCGTTAGAAGCCCAGCGTACAGTGAACATGCCTTCTTGGGCATCAAAAGGGACGTTCGGGAAGGCGCGGCGATAGAACACCTCGACTTCAGGCAAGCGATCCGTGTAAATCACAGTGTGCAAGTGCATACAGGTCTCCTGAACAGATGCGAAGGTCGTGTTGTGCGGCGCAGCGCGGTCGTTGTGCTGGATAGCATAAAGCATAACGCAGGCGCGCTTGGCCTGCAATGAAATGGCGCCAGCGGCGTGCGCACGCCGCTGGACGCGTCAGTTGAGCGGTCAGAACTGGATCAGGGATAGAAGCCGCGTGTGATCATGGCTTGCGCCACGCGATTGATGGCAGTGATGTTGGCCGCTGTGCGCATGTTCACATTGTAGCGCTCGGCTGTATTCACCACTTCATCGTAGGCGCGCACCAGGATACGCTCTAGCCGACGGTAGACTTCATCTTCGTCCCAGAAATATTCTTGCAAGCCTTGCACCCACTCAAAGTAGGAGACAGTGACGCCGCCGGCATTGGCGAGGATATCTGGCACTACCAGGATATCGCGATCGTCGAAGATATCGTCTGCTTCAGGCGTCGTCGGGCCGTTAGCGCCTTCCACAATCAATTTCGCCTTGACGCGCGGTGCGTTCTCGCCTGTCAATTGGCCTTCCAATGCTGCCGGGATGAGCACATCGCAAGGCAATTCCAGCAGCTCAGCATTAGTGATCGGCTCGGCCTCGCCTCGGTAGTCGGCCAAGGTGCGGTGCTGGCGGGCGTAGGCGTACATTTCAGGGATATTCAAGCCTTTGCTGTTATAGTAGCCGCCACTGGCATCGCTGACGGCGATCACCTTGAAGCCAAGCTCATGAGCGCGCCGCGCCGCGTGCGAACCGACGTTGCCAAAGCCTTGAATGACCACTGAAATATCAGGCGGACTTTTAGTGATATCCTTTTGGCGCAACGCTTCCAGCATGCAGACGATGACGCCGCGGCCAGTCGCTTCTTCGCGCCCGAGCGAGCCGCCGATGTTCAAGGGCTTGCCCGTCACCACAGCAGGCACGGAATAGCCGACCGTCATGCTGTAGGTATCCATGATCCAGGCCATAGTCTGTGCGTTGGTGCCCATGTCAGGCGCTGGGATATCGATCTTTGGACCGATCAGCAAGATGATCTCAGAGGTGAAGCGCCGCGTGATCGCCTCAAGCTCGCTTTGTGTGTGTTGGTGCGGATCGACCACCACGCCGCCTTTGGCGCCGCCGTAAGGCAAGTTCACTAGCGCGCACTTCCAGGTCATCCACATAGCCAAGGCGCGCACTTCGTCAAGGTTGACGTGGGCGCTATAGCGGATGCCACCTTTGGAAGGCCCGAGCACAGTGTTGTGATGGACGCGATAACCTGTGAAGATTTTCACCTCGCCGTTTTCCATGCGCGCCGGGAAGTGAACAGTCAGCTCGCGGCGCGGCCACTTCAAGAACTCGACCACACCGCTCGGCAAGTTGGGCAGGTAGGCTACAGCGCGATCATATTGACGTAGTGCCGTTTGGTAGGTCGGGTCAGTGGTCGTCAGGACGGGAGGAACTGCTTGAGCAACCATATTGATGAGGATCTCCTATTCTTCTTTATCAAAAAGCCTCTAAAGCGCGCTAAACCGATCTTTCTTAGAGTATACCGCACTTTGAGCAGACTGGGCATACGATTCAATAACGTTCAGGCAAAAGTGAAGCGGCGCTGCGCAGGCCAACCGCAAGTGCACGTAAAGGTGTGCTAGTGCACAAGCCTGGAGCTACAGCAACAAGGCTCAGGGCTTCTCAGCCCAATTCCGCCTGCAGCCTTTTGTGAATTGTGCTAGAATGAAAATGAACTTTGTAAATGAGAATACTTTGACAAGGGAAGCATGGCATGGCGAATCTGAACGAGAGCGGCGAGTGGGACGATTCGGCGAACATCGAGCATCTGCTGAAGACGGGCCCTGTGCATATCGATCCCGATCATGCGCCTCAGATCGCGCCGCGCGATATTCCGTGCCCGCGCTGCGAGCGGGCTATGCGCGTAGGCGAGCTGGTCTGCCCGAATTGCGGCCTGGTCATCGGCTCTTCAAATGAAACGCATCGCATCGAGGAGCCACAAGCGGTTGTCTCCTCTGGGCCGCAGCAGGCAGGCGAGGCGATCATCGGGGAAGGAAAGCCGATCACTTTTGAGGTGAACGGCTCCACGCTCGATCTGAGCATTCACGAGACGCTCGTCCTCGGCAGGCAGGCGCCAAACGAGCCGCCGCCAGATGTCGATCTGACGCCCTTCGGCGCTCAGGAGCACGGCGTCTCGCGCCGCCATGCCCGCTTGCAGCGGCGCGGCAGCCTGATCTACATCACCGACTTGAACAGCACCAATAAGACTTACTTGAACGGCCGCTGTTTGATCCCTGAAGGCGAGCGTTTGCTTCGCAGTGGCGATGAAATTCGGCTCGGGCGGCTCAAAATTCGGGTGCGCTTCTAGAGCGCAGCCACTGCAAGCGCTAGCGCTTGGCGCACCTCGGGCGCGTTGAAAGCCGACCAGTGCGCCAGAACGGATTGATACAAGCGCTCTTGGTCGGCTTGGCGCGCCGCCAAATAACGCTCAAGGGCGCGCTTGCCGCGCCGCAAATTAGGCAAATACAGCTCGCTGAGCTGGGCAGCCACTTTGGCATCTTGCAATTCGCCCAGAAAATCCTGCAAGGCTTTACAGGCGTCAATGACCATCTCAGCTTGCGCGCCGAGCAGTTCGCCAAAGGCCTCGATCAGGTAACGCAAACGCTTCACTTCAATGCGCAAGGCATGCAAGCGCTCCAGGCTGGCAGTCTCAAGGTATGGCGCGTAGGCGCGCACAACGCCGTACTGCTTGTAGATCAGGCGTGGCGCGATCTCGCAGATTCGGCGCGGCACAGGCTGAGCTTCGGCCTGGCGGCGCGCTGCCGCGAATGGAGTTTGCAAGAAAGCGGCGAATTCGCTCAAAAAGGCATTGTACTCGGCGCTGTTCAGGTAATCACACAGCTGAGCGCGCAGCGCGGCGTGCCGCTCGCCCAGCTGAGCGTTGATCAGGCGCAAGTCGCGGCGCGAGGCGCTTGGCTGCGCTTTGGCGTAGCGCGCCATATGCTCACGGTAAACGTCGAGATCGCGCACCTTGCCCAGAAGTTCGGCTGTCCGCTTCAGCACAGCGCGCCACGGCCTGAGCACGCTTTGGCGGTAATATGAGCGGAAAATGCGCAAGGTGCTGCGCAAGCGGCGCGTGGCCACGCGCATTTGGTGGACGGCTTCGCTCTCATCGCTAGCAAGCACATCGGCCTGGCGCGCCAAGAGCTTGCCGAAATGAAAAGCCAAGACTTTGCGCCCGCCTTCGCTCATCAGATCGTCAGCCTGCAGGTTCGGGCGTTCGGGCGCTTCAAAGATCAAGGGCGCCTGTAATTTTTCCATATGCGTCCGAGAAACCTCACTTAACTTTAATTTAATATTCTACACGAGAGCGCCGCTGATGCACAGGCGAATTGAGGGTTGCGCCTGCTAGCGGCGTTCTGCGCCAAGCCGAGCTGATCGCATTCAGCAGTTGACTCAGCTGCAAAGTCGTGCTACACTCGATAGCATGGTCAAAGAGCGCCGCTACCCGGATGTACGGCGCGAGGCTCGCAGAGCCTTTGGGGGAAGATCGGTGCAAGTCCGACGCTGTTCCCGCAACGGTAACGCCTGAGCGCTCAGGCGAAGCCCGAATGCCCGCTTTGGCTGTATCTCGTGTTTCACCTTCGTGGACAAAGGGGAGCGCGTATGGATGTTGATACCTCCATGCTGTCTTGCCCGCCACATGGCGGGTTTTTTTGTAATCGGCGCGCCAACAGCATGGCGCGTGCATCCTTTGCCCAACCCGTTCGCCTCAACTTTCTGGGAAAGGATGTTTGACCGATGAAACGCATCAAGTTCAGCCTGCTGATCGCCCTTGCCTTGAGCTTGGCTCTCAACGCTGCGCCTGTGGCCCACGGGCAAGCGGCCAATCCGACCGAATGTCTGACCGCCTTCGATCCTGAAGTCGATTACTTCCCGCACAAAGTCGAGATCGCCTTCGCCACAGGCTTTGAGGTGACCTACCACAAGCACTACAAAGTGGTGCGGGTGACGCGCCCATGGGCAGGTGCTGAGAGCGGCTTCACTTATGTGCTGGTGCAATGCGGCGCGCCTGCGCCCGCGGACGAGCAGCTCAAAGATGCGCTCGTGGTCGAAGTGCCGATCAAGAAGTTCATCAGCATGTCTACCACGTACTTGCCGCACTTGGTGGAGCTGGGCGTGCTTGAAGCGCTGGTTGGCGTGGATACACTGCAGTACGTCTCAACGCCTGAGGTTGTAGCGCTGGGCAAGGCGGGCAAGCTGGTCGAGATTGGCAGCGGCGCTCAAGTCAACATCGAGCAGGTGGCGCTGAGCGCGCCTGACCTGATCATGACTTACGGCAGCGGCTTCTCTGACTACGACGCGCATCCGAAGCTGATCGAAGCCGGGTATAAGGTCGCCCTGAACGGCGAGTTTGCTGAGAACACGCCGCTAGGCCGAGCTGAGTGGATCAAATTCACGGCGCTTTTCTTCAACGCAGAGGAGCGCGCTGAAGCCTACTTTGATAGCGTGGCGAGCGAGTATCAGCGCCTTGTGGCCTTGACCGAGCGCGTCAGCCATCGCCCGAGCGTGCTGATCAACACGCCTTATCAAGATGTCTGGTACATGCCTGGTGGCAAGAGCTTTGCAGCGCGCTTCCTGCTAGATGCGGGCGCTAGCTACGCCTGGGCCGATGACGAGTCGACTGGCAGCTTGCCGCTGAGCATCGAAGACGTCTTTGCCAAAGCAGGCGATGCCGAATTCTGGGTCAACGTCGGCTTTTTCGGCTCGCTGAAGGACCTCGAGGCCGCCGATGCGCGTTTTGCCGAATTCGCTGCCTTCAAGAATGGCAAAGTCTTCAATAACGACAAGCGCACGAACGAGAATTTCGGCAACGATTACTTCGAGAGCGGCGTGATTCGCCCGCAAGTGATCCTGGCCGATTTGATCAAGATTTTCCATCCCGAACTGCTGCCCGATCACGAGCTGGTCTACTATCGGCAGCTAGAGTAAGCGAGGTGAGCTGTGGCGACGCGCTCTGAAGCACAAGTTTGGCAATTGGCGCGCCTTGCACCCGTCTTGAGCAGGCAGCGCGTCGTCTTGGCAGCCTTGTTGGCAGCTGTGTGCATCGCCTTTTGTCTGGCTTTGGCGGTTGGCTCGGTCAGCGTGCCGCTAGAGGACGTGCTGCGCGCTCTGCTTGGGCAAGCGACCAGCCAGCCTGCCTACGCGACCATTGTAATCCGGTTCCGCCTGCCGCGCGCCTTGACCGCGCTCTTGGCTGGCGCGGCGCTAGCCGTCGGCGGCGTGCAAATGCAGACTCTCTTTCGCAATCCGCTGACTGATCCATTCGTGCTGGGCATCAGCTCGGGCGCCAGCCTTGGCGTCGCGCTCGTGGTGCTGGCAGTCGGCACTACAGGCGCGACGGTGCTGGTCGGCATCGGCTTGCTAGGCGATTTTGGTTTGGCGGCTGCGGCGAGTTTAGGTGCGGCGCTGATGTTGCTGATCGTGCTGAGCTTTGCGCAACGGACGCAAAATACCTTGACGTTGCTGATCGTCGGCTTGATGATCGGCTACACCGTCAGCGCCTTAGTCAGCCTGCTGCTTTATTTCAGCGTCCCTGAGCGCATCCAGGCGTACATCAACTGGACGTTTGGCAGCTTTGGCGGCGTGACATGGCGCCAGCTGCCGATCCTAGCGCCGATCATCGGCTTGGGCTTGGCGCTGAGCTTAGCGCTGACCAAGCCGCTGAACGCTTTGCTGCTCGGCGAGGCATACGCGCAGAGCCTGGGCATCAATTTGCGGCGCGCGCGCCTGGGCATCATCTTCAGCACGGCCCTGCTGGCAGGCGCTGTGACAGCATTCTGCGGCCCGATAGGCTTTCTTGGAATCGCTGTGCCGCATCTAAGCCGCATACTGCTCGGCACGGTCGATCATCGCGCACTACTGCCAACAGCTGTGCTGCTTGGCGCGCTGACGGCGATGTGTGCTGATCTGATCGCCCAGGTGCCAAACAGCCAGATCATCCTGCCCTTGAATGCGATCACGGCCTTGATCGGCGCGCCTGTGGTCGTGCTGATCGTTATGCAACAACGGCGCTGGCACAGCGCTTTCAACGCATGAGTCAAGCGATTCTGATTGCAGAAGGGCTGACGGTCGGCTATCGCTCAGGGCGCGGCGCGGCGCGCGCAGTGCTCAGCAATCTGAACCTGAAGCTGCAGCGCGGCGCTTTGGTGTGCTTGATCGGGCAGAATGGCGCAGGCAAGTCCACGCTGATGCGCACGCTTGCGGCTGTGCAGAAGCCATTGGCAGGCACAGTGCTGATCGGCGCGGAGAACATTCACCAGCTGCCAATCAAGCACCTAGCGCGCTTGATCAGCGTAGTGCTAACCGAGCGCGTGCCGACAGGCCTGTTGAGCGCTCGGGAGATTGTAGCGCTCGGGCGCTTGCCTTACACTGATTGGACAGGCCGCCTGAGCGCTGATGATCGCGCGGTTGTGGATTGGGCATTGGAAGCAGTCGGCGCGAGGGCTCTCGCAGCACGTCCGATCGGCGAGCTGAGCGATGGTGAGCGCCAAAAGGTCATGATTGCGCGCGCCCTAGCGCAAGAGACGCCGCTGATCTTCCTGGACGAGCCGACGGCCTTCTTGGACCTGCCGCGTCGCGCCGAGATCATAGCGCTGCTGCGGCGTTTGGCGCATAGCACAGGGCGCGCTGTGCTGCTCTCAACGCACGATCTGGATTTGGCTTTGCGCAGCGCCGATTGCATCTGGCTGCTAGACGGCTCTGGCAGGCTGCAAGTGGGCGCACCTGAAGACTTAGTGCTGGAAGGCGCTTTCGGGCGCACTTTCAATAGCGAAGGCGTGGCCTTTGATGCAACCAGCGGGACGTTCAAGTTGTGCGCGG
>RFIM01000170.1 GCA_003695215.1 Chloroflexota bacterium | reverse complement strand
GCCGCTTGCAGATTCCCTAAAGCGTGCTGCACGCGCCCACGCTGAAAGTACAGATCGGCGCGTTGCGGATTGAGCAAGATGGCCAGCTCAAAGTCCGCAAGCGCCTCAGGATAGCGCTCCAGCCTCAAGAAATGCAGCCCGCGCACGCGATGAGCTGTGGCTTGGCGCTCTGCAGGTAAGGCGCGGCTGAGTTCCACCAGCTTGTTGAGCAGCGGCGCGATTGCTTCAAAGTGCCTTTGATGAGTTGCCTCGAAGAAAGCACGGCACAGCGTGCCAAAAGCCACTAGCTCAGGATCGCCGAGCGTCTCACCTGCCCTGCGGATTGTCTCAGCGAACGGCTGATCGAACGCATCAGGCGAGCCGACATCCAGGACATCCAGCGTGCAGTCTGCAGCCATGTGTAACGCCTGAGTGCCCTGCGCGCACAGGCCATGATAGAGCCACTCCAGGTGAAGCGCCTGCCAACGCGCATCGTGCAGCCCTGCGCGCAGCGAGAGGTTAAGTGCATCGCGCTGTGCCGCGAATGCCTGCGCAAGCTGACTGTGCATAGTCTGCTGTGCCTGGCGCTCTGGCGGAAAATCCTCGTGCATGGCGATCCTCATCTGGTGAACGCGTTTATTCAATTATAGCCGATTCTGCGTCACGCCGTGCAGGTTAAAGTTAGGTAGAAAAGCTGGCTGTATCTTAAAACTTCAGGCCATACTTTTGCGAACCTATGCTATGATTACGAAAAAATGTGAAGGACAGTCGAGCTTATAAGAGCGCAAGACTATCTGACCATAGGCAATCGGGTTTCAAGAAGGGCGGAAGCCTTGACTAGGTATCTTTTTGCAAGATGTCCATCCTGCGGCCATGAAGGGCGCTTCACTTGGCTGGGCGATCAACAATGGCCTGAGGAAGTCGCCCGTCGGCTCGGCAGGCCAAGCACAATTCCGTTGTGGAGCTGCCCACATTGCTCGACAACAATCAGCGAGAATGCCCTGATTGATCCAACTGAATCACAAGATGATGAGCTCCCGCTGCACAGCGACGACAGCGCGCCGCTCTCTTACTTGACCTGCTGAGGCACGATCACCTCAGCCAGTGTGCCAACTTGCTGAGCGAAGGCTTGCGCTTCAAGCTGTGTGCTGCCTGCATGTGAACTGCCCCAGTGGCTTGGAATCACGTAGCGTGGGCGCAATAAACGCACGGTTGTGAGCGCCTCCTCCAGCGTCATGCTGTGGCTGCCGCCAATTGGCACGATCAAGATATCCGCGCGCACTTTCGCCATCTCAGAGATCACGCCGCTATCGCCCACATAGTACAAATCATGCTGATCCATACCGATCAGGAAGCCGAGACAGTCGAGCGCTTGCGGATGTGCCGCATTGTAGGCAGGCACAGTGCGGATCGAAGCGTTCCTGATGTTGAAGACTTGCCAAGGGCGCGCGCTGATAGCGCCCTCAAAGTGCGGCGCGGCTGTGCGGCTAGCGATGATTTGCGTGTGTTCGCCGCGCACTTTCGCCACATCAGCTGGCGAGCAATGATCGTAGTGATCGTGCGATATCAAGATCACGTCAGCCGTATGCTCAGGCCGCGTGATACGCCATGGATCGATGTAGATGATCGGATCGCCCATCACGCGGAAACTGGCGTAGCCAAGCCATTCAATGCGTTCAAGCATAAAGCGCTCTATTCTAGCGCGCTGAAAGTCAACTTTTCGCCAATTTGCACGCGCTCCAGCAAGGCAGGGCACGCCTCGATCACGTACTGCGCAGCCCGCTTGGGCACATAAGCCAAGCGCCAGGGCTTCGCCAAAACCTTATCCACCACCCGCCCTTGCGCGTCTAACCAGATAGCCGCGATTGGAAAGGCCATGAACAGCATGTGAATGCTGGTCTCCAGCGCGCTCTCGCGCCCGTAGACGAAAATCAGCCCTTCATCTTCGGGCAGGCTGCGGCGGAACATCAAGCCGCGCAGCCTGCACCAATAACTGCTGCACCATCGGGCGCGCGCTAAGAGCACTTCGCCGCGTTCGTTGCGCAAGGTGCGCAAATGGCTCATGGCAGCCGCAAAACCTGCCCGACGAAAATCCGATTCGGATTGACGATGCCGTTGAGCGCCATCAAGACGTTGATGGTTGTGCCGTAGCGCAGCGAGATGCGGAAAAGATTCTCGCCCGCCCGCACTACGTGCGTGCGCACGCTGATCGGCGCCGTCGGGATGATAGTCGGCGCTACGGTGCCGCCTGGCGGATTATTGCCTGGCCCTGGCACTGCCAAGACCTGCCCAATCACCAGTGCGTTTGGATTGACGATGCCATTCAGCCGAACTAAGTATTGCACAGTCGTGTTGTAGCGCCGCGCCACGGCCTCAAGCGTATCGCCGCGCTGCATGATGTAGGTGCCAATGCCGTTGACGGTCGGCCCGTTCAGGATCGCCACATCCACAGGCGCTGTCGGCGTGCCGAATAAGGCAGGCTGCGTGACGGTCGGCTGCACAGCAGGCACAGGAATCACCAGTCGCTGCCCGATGCGCAAAAAGGCGTTGAGATTCAGGTTATTCAACAGGACGATAGCGTCTACGCGGCTGTTGAAGCGCGCCGCAATGCCGATCAGCGTATCGCCTGCCACAACTGTGTAATTGATCCTGCCTGGCAGCGCGCTCAGCACGTCTGAAGTCGGAGTTGGGAAGAAAGGCGTGTTGGTCACGAAAATGCCGCCCGGTGTGCTGGTCACGAAGATGCCTTCAGGCGTCGGTGAAGCGATGAAGCCTTCAGGCGTCGGTGAAG
>RFIM01000169.1 GCA_003695215.1 Chloroflexota bacterium | reverse complement strand
GTTAGTGCGCAATGTGCTGCAGCCCGCCAGCGATGGCTCGTTGCGCCCCAAGCCGACCGATGAGACGTTCACTATCCCTGTCGGCTTGGTTTTCCGCAGCATCGGCTACAAAGGCGTGGCACTGCCCGACTTACCCTTTGATGAGCGCAGCGGCGTGATGCCGAATGTGGAAGGGCGCGTCATCGCTGATGGGCAAGTCCTGCGTGGCGTCTACTGCGCAGGCTGGATCAAGCGCGGCGCCACAGGCGTGATCGGCACCAATAAGCCCGACTCGGTCGAGACGGTCAATCAATTGCTGAACGACTTGCCCGACTTGCCCGAGCCTGCCAATGCGCAGCGCGAGGCCATTCCGAACCTGTTAGCTGAGCGCGGCGTGGCGTATGTCACCTTCAGCGACTGGCAGCGGCTCGATCAGATCGAAATCGCCAACGGTCAGGCTGTTGGCCGCCCACGCCTGAAGTTCAGCCGTATCTCGGAGATGCTTGAAGTGCTAGCTGCTCACAAGAGCGCGCAAGTCTCAGCCGACTAGCGCCAACCGATCAGAAGAGCCGCTTCTGCTCGCCCGTGTCGGCTGGACACGGGCATTTTGTTTTAGAATGCACGCAAGCCATGCGCTGAGCGAATTCGAGAGTGTTGCTGTGCGTATGTTGCAAAGTGCCTTACAAGCGGCTATAGTCATCCGCCAAACGGCAAGTTGAGCTAGAGGAGAACCGTGATGCGCCGAGTGATAGTATTGGTTATGTGGATGCTGTTGTGGAGCGCGCTCTTAGCAGGTTATATCGCGGTGCCGAACGCGCGCGCTGAAGATCGGAGCGCTTGCCGCGCCTTAGTCGAGGAAGGCATTGCGGCGGCTGCGCGCGCCTGCGGCGCCGCAGGCCCAGATACGGCCTGTTATGGGCATACAGGCGTGGCTGCCAGCAGCGCTTCTGAAGGCGCTTTGAGCAACATCGGGCAGACCGTGCCGCTGAGCCAACTGCAAGGGCTGACTACACAAGCAGCTAGCCTTGAAAGCGGCGCGTGGGGCATTGCTGTGCTGAACATCCAAGCGGGCTTGCCTGAAGGCGCTGCAGGCGTGCGCGCGGCGCTCTTCGGCGACTCGGTGCTGCAATCGGCTGTGCGTCCTGAAGCCGCTGCGCTCAAGACACTGCCTGTGCGCACTTTTGATGACTTGCCCGTGCTGCTGCGCGCCGGCGCCAGCAAGAACTTCCCACAAATCACGCGCCTGCTCTTCAATCAGGAAGGCGCCGCTGACGGGCGCAATAAACAAAACACTTGGGTGCGCGTGCGGCTCGGTGAGCTGGTCGGCTGGGCGTCTGTCAACCAGATTCGGCTGGACGGCGATATCGAGTCCTTGCCGATCCGCGACGATCGCGACATCCTGCCCGATTTTATGTACACAGCGCCTATGCAAGCGATGACCTTGAGCAACGTGCCGCCGCGCGGCAAACCTGCTTGCGCTGAGGCCGCCAGCGGCTTGCTGATGCAGCGTAGCGCCGCCGCAGGCGCCGATCCTGTGCGCCTGATGGTCAATGGCGTTGAGCTGAGCTTCTTGAGCGCCACGCTCGCCTTGCACGCCGTGCCTAACGACAACCTGGACGTGATGGTCATTGACGGCGTAGTGACCGTGCGGGCTTACGGCGCTGAGTCCACGCTGGCTGATGGCGAGATGCTGCAAGTGCGTCTTGGCGGCGCCGACGGCTTGACGGCGATCGCTGCGCCAAAAGAGAAGACGCGTCTGCCCTTTGCTGCTGTGGAAGGCGTGCCACTGACGCTGATGCCAAAGACGCTCTCGTGCTTGGCAGGCGTGTTGCCAAGCGATGCCCGTGTGGCGGCGCGCTCAGGCCCGAGCGAGAAAGATTTCACCTCGCTCTTTTTCATGAGCCCTGCCCAGACCTATGTGGTTGAGGGCTGGAATGCTGACGCTGAAGGCAACAAGTGGTGGAAGCTGCGCAATGACAATCGGGCTGAGAACTGGGTGCCACAGGGCGCTGTGCGCACGGTCGGCGCTTGCGATAAGGTCGAGCAAGCGGAGGTCGGGCTGCAGGCGAGCAGCGGCGGTAATGAAGCTGCAGGCGGCATTCCAGGCGGCGGCGGCTTTGCGCCCAGCACACGCACCATCTGGAACGCCGAAGTCGGCACGGATCAGCTGATTGGCAATTGCAAGCTAGGCGCGCTGAACTACTGTGCACACATGGTCGCGATTGCGCCAAGCGGCAGCAACTTGATCTATCGTGGGCAGGAGATCACGCCATACACACTGCGGCGCATCCGCGAGAACGTCTACGTTTACGAAGGGCGAAACGGCATGGGCAACGGCCGCATCAGCCTAGTGCTGACTTTCACTAGCCCGACGACCTACACGCTGACTCAAACGCTGATTCTGGACGCCGATCCGGAGTGCCAGCATGTGAACGTGGTCAACGCGACACTGCGCTAGCATTTGTGAGAGGAGGCCGAGCGAGTTATGCGGAAAGTGTTTCTGACGAGCGTTGTTTTTCTCCTGATCGTGGCGGCGGCTTTGCCACACAGCGCAGCGGCGCAGGAAGGTGAAGTTGCCTACGCCTGGACGGAAACGCAAACGAATATTCGCACTGGGCCTGGCACTAACTACGAGATCATCACCACGCTAGGCATTGGCGTTCAGCTGATCATCGAGGCGCGCAACGAAGATACCAGCTGGATTTTGCTGCGCGGCGAGAACGGCCTGCGCGGCTGGGGCAAAACGCGCCTGTTCCGCCTTTCGGGCAATGTGCAGTTGCAGCGGCTGCCTATCAGCACAGAGATTCTGAATCGGGCGCAAGTTGCAGGCGCTGGGCCTTCTGACAACGTGCGTCCGCCGAATGTGAGCGGCACGGCGCCGCTGAACGCGCCTTTTGTGCCACAAATCACGCCGGCGGTGCGCGCCGCCATGCGCGCTGTGGTCGCTCGAGGGCGCGCTATGGGCAACAATCCGCGCGTGTTCTCCAAAGTGGGCGATTGCATGACCGATCATCCGCAATTCCTGAATCCGTTCGCTTGGGGGCAGTACAACTTAGGCGAGTATGGCTACCTGCAGGCGACCATCGATTACTTCAACGTCAAGCCGCGCGAGGACGTGGGCAGCTCGTGGGACGCCAACAGCGTTGCCGCTAACAACGGGTTCAATTCCAGCGCCGTGCGCGAATCGCAATGGGCTGATCCGACGCGCTGCTTGCCAAACGAGCGGCCGTTGGCGTGCGAGTATCGCCTGAACAAGCCTGCAGTTGCCGTGATCATGTTTGGCATCGCGGATGTGCTGGTGATGTCGCCACAGCAGTTCTATCGCTTCATGCGCAACATCGTGGAAGATTCACTGGCTGCAGGCGTAGTGCCGTTGCTGAGCACCTTCCCTGAGAATCCCTCAGTGCCGCAGCTCTCACGGCAAGTCAATCAGATGGTGCTGGCGCTGGCGCGCGAGAAGAGAGTGCCTGTCATGAACTTTGCCGATGCCGTCAAGAACTTGCCCAACGGCGGCTTGGAAGCCGATGGCATCCACTTGTCGTTGCCGCCAGGCCTAGCCACGGTCTTCACGCCTGAGAACCTGCAATACGGCATGACCGTGCGCAACCTGCTCGTCTTACAGTCGTTGGATGTGATTCGGCGTCAAATCTTGAACTGATCCGAGCGGCGCATGGGCAAGCGCGCTGCCCATGCGCCTTGAAAGGCCGAGCCCATGAGCCCGAATGCGCAAGTAGAGCCGTTTACAGCCCTAGCTGATGTCTACAAGATCGGCGGACTCTCAGCATACAGCGAGACGTTGGCGCCACGCGTGCTTGATTTCCTCTACGATAGCGGCTGGCAAGGCAGCCGTATGTTGGATTTGGCCACAGGTATTGGCGAGGTGCCGTGTTGGTTTGCCTCGCAGAATGTGCGCGCCGTCGGCGTGGATAGCTCAGCGGCCATGCTCAGGCACGCCAGGCAACTGGCTGAGGCGCGCGGGCTGGCTGCCAGCTTTGTGCAGGCGGATATACGCACATATACAGCTGAGCAACCTGCTGATTTAGTGCTGTGCATTGGCGGCTCGCTGAACTACCTGCCGAGCCTGAACGATCTGAGCGCCGTCTTCCGTGTTGCGGCAGCGGCTTGCGCTCCGAACAAGCTGTTCATCTTCGACTTGCTGACCATTCACGGCTTAGCGCGCACACCTGCCGAGCGCATTCTCTCAGATGGCGAGCGTCACTTCATTGCCACGCGCAACGCCTTCAGCTATGAGACGCTCAGCTTGAGCGCGCACTATACGATCTTCCATTACAGCTCAGCTTGGCAGCGCGCTGAGGAAAGGCACATCATCCGCGGTTATCCTGTGCAGGCTGTGCAGCGCCTGCTGAGCGGCGCAGGCTTCAGCTTGGAACAAAGCCTGACGCTGGACTTCGCGCCGATCACAGCTGCCACAGATGAGGATATGTTGCTCTTTGTGGCGCGCCGAACCTGAGAAAGGCGACCTGGGCTATGAGAAATCCTGCAGCGATCATCTTCTTGGTCTTGTTCACGCTGACGACCTTGTTCGTCTACCTATCGGTGCGGCGACGCTGGCTCTCGCTCTCGGCGAGCTTGGTCATCGGCATCGTCGGCGGCTCGCTCTGCTTTATCTTGTTCATCTTCTCGCAGAACGGCAATTTGCTGCAAGCGCTAGTGTTCGGCGTTTTGATTGGCACGCTTTTCAGCCTGTTGACGGTCTCTGCGGCGGGCTACTTCCGCGCCAATGCCGCGCCAAAGGCATCGGCCTTGCCTGAGCTGCGCGGGCAGCCGCCTTCCGAGCCGCGCTGAATGTGCCCTAGCCTGAAGCGCCTCTCGCCATTGTGAAAATTGGCGCTATACTGTAAGCATCTTGGCGAGAAGCTCGATGCTATCGTAACCTGCGCTGCATCGGCGTGTTAGATCGCTGAGAGCTTTGCTCAAATCCGCGAAGTAGGAGACAGTTGCGCTATGAGTGTCACTTCAATCAGTCCATCTTTTGCGCCTTCAGAGGTTATCAAGCCTGAAGGCTTGTGGCTGCGCAACCGCAACTGGGATACGCTCTTCATGACCATGAGCGTGTTCCTTGTGCCGTTGCCATACATCCTGTACCTGATCGGTACGCAGGCAGGCTTGCATCCTGATGTCTCGCGGAATGCAGTCAACTTGCTGGTGGCAGTTTTGGTCGGCGGGCCGCATATGTACGCCACGTTCATGCGCACAGCGCTGGACAAGCAGTTCACCAAGCGCTATCCGATGTTGATCCGCTCTTCGATCATCATCCCGATTGTGGTCGTCTCGCTCGCCTTCCTGAACTTGACCCTGCTGCTGACCATTTTCTTCTTCTGGGCAGCGATTCATGTGCTGCATCAGGTGACCTACATCGTGGAGCTTTACAACAAGCGCGGCGAGCGCGTAGCCAATCACAAGACATCGCTGCAGTGGTGGTCGCGCTTGATTGACTACGCACTAGTGCTCACCTGCTTGTTCCCAATCGCGGCGCTCAAGATCAGCCAGGGCAACTTCGCCATCGGCACGAACGACTTGACGCGCGCCATCCCTGAGTTCTTCCAACAGACGTGGTTCTTTGTGACGGCCTCGGTAGTGTTCGGCGTAGCCTTGATCGCCTTCCTAATCAAGAGCTACTACGAATGGCGCAATGGCGTGCTGCACCTGCCGAAGTTCGTCTTCATCATGATCACAGTGCCAGTCGCCTGCACGATGCCCGCTCTGGAGAACCTGGACACAGCCTTCCAAGGCTTGAACACCTGGCACTCGTTCCAATACCTCGCCCTGACTTTCTACATCGTTCAGTTGCGCCATCAAAAGGGCGACCTGAAGGCTTCAAACGAGTACATCGATAAGCTGGCGAGCGCACGCACGCCTTGGCGGCTGTACTTCTTCAGCGCCATGATGCTCGGTGGCTCAATTCTGCTGGGGATCGTGGTCTATATCACGGTTGGCCTGGTCGATCCGCTGCGTGACCTGAATGCGCGCTTCGATACGGCTTACTACACGGCGATCCTGTGCTTCCTGTGGATTCACTACTATCACGATCACTTCCTGTTCACGGATTTCGAAGCCATTGAGCGTGAGGCAATCGCCTGAGGCAGCTTCTGAATCACCAGGAAGTGCGAGAGTCCGAAGGCGCGCAGTGGCGTGCCTTCAGCAAAGTAAAGCGCAGCGCGCATCAGCTTGGCAAGGGCAGGTGCGCGCTGCGCGATGTTATCGTAGCCGCCAAAGATGCGCTTGTGCTTGAGGATACGCACAGGCAAGCCTGCGAACAAGCGCCGAAGGCCGTGGGCAGTATAGGCGCGCACATGCGGCGCAAGCCTGTTGCGCAGGCAATCGGGCAAGTAGTTGATCAGCGGCGTGTTGCCGAAGTGATACACGCCGCGCCAATAGTGGCCGTGCGTCTCAAAGGGATACCAACGGTTCGGGCAGAAGACGATGATCAGGCCGTTGGGCTTGGTCACGCGCACCATCTCGCGCACTGCAGCGCGATCATCTTGCACATGCTCCAGCACTTCATTAGAAAGCACTACATCGAAGGCGTCACGGGCATACGGCAAATGCTCGGCAGCGGCAATCAGGGCGCGCGGCACTCGGCGCCGCGCTATCGCCACGCGCTCGGGCTCGATGTCCAGCGCCTCGACCTGAGCTTCGAAGCGCTCAGCGATCTGTGCCGCATAGCTGCCAACGCCGCAACCATCAACCAACACAGCGGCGCGGTGCAAATTCGCTGCCGCAGCGATCATCTGCAAGCGGCGCTCTTGCCCGCTACGCCAGACGTAGCTCGGTTCGCCGCGCAAGGCGGCAAGCTCAGAAGGCGACACGGCCGCTCATTGTGCTATCAGCGAGGACTGGCCGCCTTCCTGTGCAGCGGCCTCAGCAGCGCGCTCAAGCAAGCGGTTCATGAAGTAGATGAACAAGCCGAGCGGCGCCGCGAAAAGCGTCAGCACTAAGATCAAGCGCGTGGATTTATTGCGGCGCAAGCCATCAGTGTAAATCCAGTAGCCGACGGCCAGATCGACCGCGACCACGTGCAACCAGATCACAAGCGCCATTGCAGGATCAGCCAGCATAGCTGCCAAGCCTGCGGGCGAGCCAAAATCAATCGGGATACGCCCGATGCCGCTAATCAAGGCGCCAAAGAGCGTCAAGGTGTACATGCCGCCTAGGATTAGCGCGCCCAAATAGCTCTCCATGGCTTGCTGAGCAAGGCGTTGGCGCGGAAACAGGATCATCAGCGCCCAGAATGGCAGCGGCACCAGCAGCGCGAGCGTATACAGCAAATTCAGCATGAAGCACGTCTCCATGTGGAAGGCAATTCATCCTCAGCAGCGCTAATTATGCCCATAAGTCCGCATTTTGGCGATTCCAAGCGGC
>RFIM01000168.1 GCA_003695215.1 Chloroflexota bacterium | reverse complement strand
TGGTGAAAGTGCGCGCTTCGGCGCAGGCAGCTGTGATCGCTAGCCAATTCGGCGCGCGCATCGTTGACCATAGCGATGAGATGATGATCCTGGATTTGAGCGATGAGGAAGATCGCGTCGAGCAGTTCATCGAGGCGCTGCGCCCGCACGGCATCATCGAGCTAGTGCGGACAGGCGTAGTGGCAATGGGACGCGGCAAGCAGATTGTGCAGCCGCAAGAGTCTTTCGCCTGATTTCACCTGAAGGAGATACTGCATCAACATGGCTACGCTCTATTACGACCAAGACGCCGATCTGAGCTTGCTCGATGGCAAGACAGTGGCGATCATCGGCTATGGCAGCCAAGGGCATGCACACGCGCTCAACTTGCGTGATAGCGGCGTGAACGTGGTAGTCGGCTTGCACGAAGGCAGCCGATCGCGCCCGAAGGCCGAAGCAGAAGGCTTGCGCGTGTTGCCAGTGGCCCAAGCAGCGCAGATGGCTCAGTTCATCATGCTGCTGATTCCTGACACCAAGCAAGCGGCTGTCTACAAGGCTGAGATCGCGCCGCACCTACAAGCGGGCGATACGCTGATGTTCGCACACGGCTTCAACATTCGCTATGGGCAGATCGTGCCGCCAAGCGACGTCGACGTCTCTATGGTAGCGCCCAAAGGGCCAGGGCATCGCCTGCGCGAGACCTTCGTGGAAGGCGTCGGCATTCCGTGCCTGCTCGCCGTGCAGCAAGATGCCAGCGGCAAGGCCAAGGCCAACGCGCTGGCTTACGCTAAAGCCATTGGCGGCACGCGCGCCGGCGTGCTGGAGACCACCTTCGCTGAAGAGACCGAGACCGATCTGTTCGGCGAGCAGGTGATCCTATGCGGCGGCGTCACAGCGCTGGTCAAAGCCGCGTTTGAGACGCTCGTCGAAGCGGGCTATCAGCCTGAGGTGGCTTACTTTGAGTGCCTGCACGAGCTCAAGCTGATCGTGGACTTGCTCTATCAAGGCGGCATGAACTACATGTGGTACTCGGTCAGCGATACAGCCGAATATGGCGGCTACCTGAGCGGCGACCGCGTCGTGACCGATCAGACGCGCCAAACGATGCGCCAAATCCTGGCTGAGATTCGCAACGGCTCGTTTGCCGAGCAGTGGATCGAGGAGAACGCCAATGGCTTGCCAAACTTCTTGGCACGGCGCCGCGCCGAGCGCGCTCATCCAATTGAAGCGGTCGGTGCGCAGCTGCGCCAGATGATGCCTTTCCTGAAGCCGAAACGCTTGCAGGATTACGATCCGAGCGCCTGAGCGACTCGCGCGCTCGGTCGCCTGCGCTCAGGTTGAGCCTGAAGCCTCCCTAGCCCGATTGTGTGTTTGAGAAAGGATGACTTGACCTATGGAGACTGATGTAGAGCGCCGTCCTGAGAATCGCGTCCTGATCTTCGATACCACGCTGCGTGATGGTGAGCAATCGCCAGGCGCTTCGCTCAACAGTGCCGAGAAGCTGGAGATCGCCCATCATTTGGCCATGCTAGGCGTGGATATCATCGAGGCGGGCTTCCCTGCCGCTTCACCTGACGATTTGGCGGCCGTCAAGCGCATCGCCCAAGAGATCGGCACGCCTGACGGGCCGATCATCTGCGGTTTGGCGCGCTGCGTGCCTAGCGATATCGAAAAATGCTGGGAAGCCGTCCAATACGCTGCTAAGCCGCGCATCCATACCTTCATCTCGTCATCTGATATCCACCTGAAGTATCAATTCAACCTAACGCGCGAGCAGGCGCTGCAGCGCGCCCGAGAGATGGTGCGCTTGGCGCGCAGCCTATGCCCAGACGTCGAGTTCAGCACTATGGACGCCGGCCGCAGCGACTGGGACTTCGTGGCGCAAATGTGCGCAGCCGCCATCGAGGAAGGCGCGACTACGCTCAACATCCCCGATACAGTCGGCTACATGACGCCGTCTGAGTATGGCGCCATGATCGCCTACCTGATCGCGCATACGCCCAACGGCAAAAGCGTGATCTGGTCAGTCCACTGCCACGACGATCTAGGCATGGCAACAGCGAATACCTTAGCGGGCTTGCACGCAGGCGCGCGCCAGGCCGAAGTGACCATCAACGGAATTGGCGAGCGCGCTGGCAACACTGCCCTTGAGGAAGTGGTCATGGCCCTGAACACGCGCCGCAACTACTACAAGCTCTGGACGAAGATTCAAACCACGCACCTGGCGCGCATCAGCCGTTTGGTCTCCAACTACACAGGCATGGTCGTCCAGCCTAATAAAGCCATTGTCGGCGCTAACGCCTTCGCACACGAAGCCGGCATTCACCAAGATGGGCAGCTCAAACATCATGAGACCTACGAGATCATGCGCCCTGAGTCAGTCGGCGTCTCGGAGAGCCGCTTAGTGCTTGGCAAACATAGCGGCAGGCATGCTTTCAAGGTGCGCCTGCGCGATCTAGGCTATCAGCTGAGCGATGAAGAGCTGCAGGAAGCCTTCAAACGCTTCAAGGACGTGGCCGATCGCAAGAAGCACATCACTGATGCCGACCTACAGGCGCTAATGGCGCATCAGCTGGAAGGTCCGAAGGAAGTCTTCAAGCTCAAGGCCCTGCAAGTCACTTGCGGGCAGGTCGGCATGCCAACAGCGACCGTCAAGCTAGAAGGGCCTGATGGCAAGGAATACATCGAGGCGGGCATCGGCACAGGGCCTGTGGATGCGACCTACACGGCCATCAACAAGATCGTGAACGCGCCTAACAAGCTCCTGGAATTCTCTGTGCGCGCCATCACTGAAGGCATCGACGCCATGGGCGAAGTGACCGTGCGCATTTGCACGCTTGATGGCGAATATCAGACCTTCGGCGGCCATGGCGCCGACCCTGATATCATCGTGGCCTCAGCGAAAGCTTACTTGGCGGCGCTCAATCGGATGTTAGTGGCAACAGGCGGCGCGGGCCAGGTGCCTGAGGGCGAGAGCGCCACGATCCGCATGACGGGCGACTAGTTGAGCGGGTCGGTCATTGCAGGGCCGACTCGCCCAAAGCCGATCGCTGCTCAAGGCCTTGCCCGCTGACCTGGCAGCATGAAGCGGCTGTTGTCAGAAGTTCACGCTCGATTCACAGAAAGGTTTAGGCATGACCTATCCGCCCTACGTCTACATCTACGATACGACGCTGCGCGACGGCACCCAACGCGAAGGCATCTCGCTGAGCGTGCAGGATAAAATCCGCATCACCAAGATTTTGGACGATCTGGGCGTGGCGTACATCGAAGGCGGCTGGCCTGGCTCAAATCCGAAGGATGCTGCCTACTTTGAAGCGGCGCGCAGCTTGCCGCTCAAACATGCCAAGCTGGCTGCCTTCGGCGCCACTTGCCGCGTCGGCAGCACGCCTGCCGAAGATGAGAACATCCAAATGCTCGTGCAAGCCCAGACGCCTGCCGTCACGCTAGTCGGCAAGACGTGGCTTTTGCACGTCTACGAAGTTCTGCGCACCACGCCTGAGGAGAACATCCGCCTGATCGCCGACTCAATCCGCTACTTGAAGGCGCTCGGCAAGGAAGTCATCTATGATGCCGAACATTTCTTCGATGGCTACAAGGCGGATAGCGAATACGCGCTGGAGACGCTCAAAGCGGCGCACACTGCAGGCGCCGATTGGCTGACGCTGTGCGATACCAACGGCGGCACGCTCTACTGGGAAGTGGAGCAGATCGTCTGCGAGGTGCGCCAGGCGCTGCCGCCTGAAGTCAAGCTGGCTATTCACACGCATAACGATGGCGAGCTTGGCGTCGCCAATTCGTTAGCGGCTGTGCGGCAGGGCGCCGCCATGGTGCAAGGCACGATCAACGGCTATGGCGAGCGCTGTGGCAACGCCAATCTGTGCAGCATCATCCCTGATCTGATGCTCAAGATGCATGTGCCCTGCTTGCCCAATGCCGAGACGCTCAAAACGCTGACGCACGTAGCGCGCACAGTGGCTGAGATCGCCAATTTGCCGCCTGACAACCATCTGGCTTACGTCGGGCGCAGCGCCTTCGCCCACAAAGGCGGCATTCACGTGGCTGCGATGCGCCGCACAGCGCAGAGCTACCAGCATATCGATCCTGCGCTAGTTGGCAATGAGATGCGCGTGCTGATCAGCGATCTGAGCGGGCGCGGCAATGTGCTGAGCAAAGCCGAAGAGTTCGGCATGGACGTCTCGACAGAAGCGGCGCGCCAAGTGCTGGAGGAGATCAAGCGCCTTGAGAGCCTGGGCTACGCCTTTGAAGGCGCCGAAAGCTCAGTGGCGCTGATGCTCAAGCGCGTCCAGCCGAATTACAAGCCGCCTTTTGAGCTGATCGACTTCCTTGTGGTGGTTGAGAATCGGCGCGGACGCGGCATGTTGGCGGAAGCGACCGTCAAGCTAGCCGTGGGCGATACGGTCGTCCACACAGCGGCTGAAGGCAACGGGCCTGTCAACGCGCTCGATATTGCCTTGCGCAAGGCGCTAATGCCGCTGTATCCGCAATTGGCTGAGTTCACGCTCGCCGACTACAAAGTGCGCATCCTGGACGGGCACAACGGCTCAGCGGCCTTCACGCGTGTGCTGATCGAGACGCAAAGCGCCACCGAGCGCTGGAGTACCGTTGGCGCAGGCACGAACATCATCGAGGCCTCGTGGCGTGCGCTGGTAGATAGCGTCGAGTATGGCTTGACGATGGCCAAGCGCGCCTAGCGCAAAGTCAGGACGCGATAACTCTCAGTGTAGAGCGGCGTATCGTCGTCGAAGTCGGCATCGCGGCTCTCGCGCAGGCGCTTTCTCAGGGCTTCAAAATCTTTCACTTGGCTGCGATGTTGGCTGATCGCCTCGATCTTGCGCTCAAGGTAGGCTGTGATATCAACCTTGCGATTAGGATCGAGCGTGCCTGCAAGGTAGACTTGCCGTACCTTGTGTGGCGCCAAGCCTTCATCGCGCCACAACTCGATGAAAGTCAGCCGATCGCGCGCCGAAGGGTAGACTGCCGCGAGCGCCGCTTCGCCAATGGCGCGATGATCGGGATGATTGATGCCGCCTGTGCGCGTCCAGACTGCGTGCGGATCGGTCGTGACGACGATATCAGGCTGCAGCTGACGGATCAAGCGCGTTAGGTCGCGGCGCAGGCGCAAGGTATGCTCCAGCTCGCCATCAGGATAGCGCAAAAAGATGACCTGCTCGGCGCCAAAGCAGGCCGCAGCGGCGCGCTGCTCAGCCTCGCGAATGGCGCTCAAGCGCTCGGAAGTCATCTCAGGATCATCGCTGCCCTTATCGCCGCTGGTAGCAAGGACGTAGAACAGGCGCTTGCCTTCAGCCGCCCATTTGGCGAGCAAGCCGCCGCTGAAGAACTCAGGATCGTCAGGATGTGCGTAAATTGCCATGACGCGCTGTAGCGGCGCGTTCGCATCAGCCATGTTTGGTCACTCCCAGCTTTGGGCATCTTCCAGATCGTCATCCTCTTCGGAGGGATCGGCGCGATCAGGTGCGGCGCGCCTAGCGCCGCAATCGCAGCCGCCGCTGGCATGCCGTGCGCAGCCGCCTTGCGCCTTGCGCTCTAAGGCTTCCAGCTCGTCGAGCGGCACAAGGTCTTCGCGCTTGACCACGTGGCGAATCTCACCGATCAGGACTGTGACGGCATCTTGCAGTGGATGCACGTCCACCACTTTGCCCTCGCCGTGCGGCGTGCGCACGCGCTTGTTACGTTTGGGCAAGCCTTGGCGCGCCTCAACGTACTGCTCATACTCATAGATCAAACAGCAACGCAGCCTGCCGCACATGCCCGTGATCTCGGTTGGATTGAGCGAGATGCCCTGCACCTTGGCCATCTTGATCGAGATCGGGCTGAACTCGGTCAGGAAGGTGGAGCAGCAGCGCGGAATGCCGCAGGCGCCCATGCCGCCGATCAGCTTGGCCACATCGCGCGGCCCAACTTGCCGCAATTCCACACGCGATGGGAAATGTGCGCTGAGCGCGTTCTTCAGCCGATTCATGTTCAAGTGATTGTCTTCTGTGCTGTAGAGGACGGTCAGCAAGCTGCCATCGTAGCTGTATTGCGCGGCGAGGAACTTGCACCGCTCGTAGCCGCCCAGCCGCGTGGCGATCTCGCGGCATTCGATCAGCGCAGGCAGCTGTTTTTCTTCCCAAGTCTGCTTGAGCAACAGATCGCGCGGCGTGGCCAGCCGCAAGATCGGCTTGTAATCAGTGCGCCCTTCTTCAGGCCGATAAAAGGCAGCGATCTGGCCCATCTGCTCGCCGCGCACGGTCTCCACAATTACATGATCGCCGATCGCCACGTCAGGCAGGTTAGAACAATCGAAGTGATACAGCTTCCCCACACGCTGGAAACGCACGCCGGCGATGCGAGTCGGCGTGGCGACAGTCTGCTCAGTCATACACTAGCAACCCAACTCTGTGTGCCTTCAGGTCAACCCAAGCATAGCACACTTGCAGCGCTTTCACGAGGGCGAGCGCGCCGATTGCCTCAGCTGCGCTCAGCGGCGAGCGGCAATGCCATCAAGGCGAAGGCTTGCTGCCACTCGGCGCGCCCTTCAGGCATATCATCCAGCATGGCGATCATCTCAGGCAGCATCTCTAGCACGGCTTGGCGCGGCAGGCGCCGATGAAGGCGCGCAAGCTCGCTGATCTGGCTTGGATAGTGCAAGAAGCCCACGAGCCAATTGCCGAGCGTGAAAGCCGACATCGGCGTGTTGACCATGTTGTATTTGGTGCGCAAATGCTCCGTGAAAGTCGCCAGGTGCTTCTCATAAGCAGCTCGTGCCAATGGCAGGAAGCTGTTCAAGCGATCGACATTCAGCTTGCTGATCCAGGCCTGATATTCAGGATCTTCATAAATCTGCTCCTGCTTGAGCGCCAACAGACGCTCCACCTTGCGCTTCTCCACGCCGATATATTGAGCCAAAACTTCTGCAATCATCTTGTCCCTGAGCCTTTCTAAAGTTTAAAGTTTATGCCAATGAACAAAGCATTTAGCTTCACGATCATCTTATAGTGGAATCAACCGTGTGTAAAGCGAACAGCGCTATTTGTAATAGGTTTGAGAGATGTTGTTGTAAGCTCAATAAGCGGAGGCACTCGAGAAGATTGCAAGTGCCGCTGGCTCAATCTTCTTTGATGAACGGCTTCTCAGGCACGTCAGGCTCGAAGGATGCGCGCGGCACTAGCGGCGCGATCCTCGGCAAGCCATTTGCGCTGGGCGGCGGGGTATAAAGGCGCGGCAACGCTGAAGTCAGGGCGCGGCGCGCAAGCCGCTCGCGTAGGGCAGCACAGCGCAGCGCATAGCGCGTCTCAGGCGAAGGCCTGCTCTGGAAATCCGCTTCAGCGGCAAGGCGCGCTAAATAACACGACTCGTAGTCAAGGTCGTAGGCGAATTCGGCTGAATCAGCCAGCAGGGTGACCTGATCGCAACCGATGCGCACAATGCCGCCATAGACGGCGATGCTCTCTTCGGCATCAGCTTTGCGCACGCGCAGCTCGCCCACGCCAAGCAGCGCGATGAGCGGCACATGCCCTACGAACACGCCGATCTGGCCTTGTGCCGTCGGCACTAGAAGGCTCTCAGCAGCAGGTTCATAGAAAAAACGGCGCTCAGGCGTGATGAGGTCGACAGATATAGGCATTTGGCAAGATTTTCAGGTAGCTGAGCCGATCCAATCGGCGCTGCGCACATTGTAGCCAGCGGCGGCGATCCTGACCATAGGCCGAGCGATGTTTGCAGCCCGCGCTTTCAGTGTTACAATCCTGTTTTGACATTGCAAAAGGCGTATCAAAAGGCAGGGCCTGTAGCCAGCCTATGGCAAGTGCAGCACAACAGAGCAGTCCATCAAGCAAGGCGCGCGCCTCATCAAAGCGGCGCAGCACAATGCTCTCGCAGCCGCTGCGCGCTCAGCAAAACGCTTTCGGCTGCGCGCTGAGCGTCCTCGCTTTGCTCTTCGCAGCCATGCTGACCGTCTTGGCGCTTCTTTTGCCGCCTTTCTCAATCGGCGATCAGCTCTTCGGCACGCCATTTGTGCCGCTCAACAGCCGACTCGTCTTCCAGGACTTGATCTTGACGGCAGGCGGCGCCAGCGGCTTGAATATCCGCCTGAGCCGCTTTGAGGCGGCCGCATTCAAGGCGTCGAGCCTGCCGAATGATGAAGTGCTGCTTCGGGCGCGCGAAGCTCTGCCGAAGGCGCTCAAGCCCTTCAGCCCGATCTACCGCCTGGAGCAGCGCGGCGCGCCGCCTGAGACGCTGACGATCGCCTTCGCCTTGCCGGCAGGCATTGAGCCTGCCCAAGCTGATCTCTACGGCTATGACGCGCCATCAGCGCGCTGGCAGTTCCTGCCTGCGCAGCGCGCGATGATCGACGAGCGCCTTTCGCTCGTGGCGGTGCTGAATGGCGCACAGCGCCTGCCCGATGCGCTCGTGATCGCGCGCTTGGCGCCGCAAGCGCCGATGCTCAGCGTCGTGATCGAGGCAGGGCAAGCCCTTGAGCCTGAGATCGCTGCAATGGCTAACGTGGTGCATCCTGCAGGCCTGGTGCCAAACGCTGAAGGCGCGCTTGACGGCGCCTTGCCTTCAGGCGTCACTTTTGGCAATGGCTATGCTGTTGTGCCGCTCATCCGCAACTATCGCGGCGCATCAGCGCCCGATGCAGCCTTGGTCGAGCGCCTGCTCAGCGATCCTGAGCGCCGCCAAGTGCACCTTGAGCGTTTGTTGGAATTCGCGCTCAGCCAGCCTTACAGCGGCATTGCGCTCGAGTATCTCGGCCTGCCGCTGCGGCTGCGCGATGCCTACAGCGCCTTCATCGCCGAGCTAGCTGCAGCCCTACGCGCGGAAGGCAAGTCGCTCACGCTCGTCTTGCCTTTTCCCGAGCAGGCAGGCGCACAATTCGAGACGGGCGGCTACGATTGGCGCCAACTCGGCGCGCAGGCCGACTCAGTGCAAGTCATCTTGCCGTATAATCCACGAGATTACTTGCCTGAAGGCGCGGTGCGGCGCGTCTTGGCCTGGGCAGTTGGTGAGATCAGCCGCGCCAAGCTGCACGCCGTGATCAGCCTGCGCAGCGTTGCGCAGGAAGGCAGCCAGTGGACGCCGATCGGCTATCGTCAAGCGCTAGAGCCGCTCTCTGAACTACGCGTGACGCCTGAAGGCATCCTGAAACCTGAGCAGACCGTTCAGCTTCAGATCGCGCCTGAGCGAGCCGAGTTCGGCATTGAGGCAAACATGCCTGTGGTGCGCTACAAATCAGCTGAAGGCAGCTTCATACGCGCCATCTGGCTGATGACAAATAGCGCTTTGCGTGATAGACTGGGCGCGCTTTTGATCGGCAATTGGGCAGGCGTCCAAGTGCCAGACCTGGCCGCTGAAGGCGCCTACAGGCAAGGCGCGTCCGTCTTGATGGAGTATAAGACATACCGTCCAGGGCAGACTTGGTTTGTGCCAGTGCCCGCTGATCTGGCCGTGCGATGGCGCGCTAGTGTGGGCACGTTGACATTAGCCGAGCAGGTTGAAGGGATCGGGCAGCCGTTCCGCTTCACGCCTGATGGCACTTATCGCGATATCCAAGTGAGCGCTGTGCTGGCTGAGCTGGATTTTCCGCTAGCGCGCACGACGCTCCAAGTGGCGCGCTGAGAACTGGCGCGCTGCATCCAAGCCGACATCTAGGGAGAGACTCATGAGCAATATCCGAGAGACAATCAGCATCAGCGCCTTGCGGCAACGCCAACAGATGCATCGCCGTCAGGTGCGCTATTTTGCCATAGCATGGATGGGCATCACGCTGTTGCTAGGCGCAGCCACGTTCATCGCTGTATACACAGCGACGGGCGCGCTGGCCGCTGAGTCGCCATCTGGAGTTGCCATTCTGCCGCCGCCTATGGCTGAGAGCAGCGTTCTCGTCGCTCAGATCACTGCTACGCCTTTCCCAACTTTCCCGCCGCCTGAGCAGGCCCAACCGACTGCAGAGCCGCCTCAAGCGCTGCCAACGGTCGTGGTTGCCACGCCGACCGTCCCGCCGATCCGCGATCTGGACTTCGATCTAGGCATCGCCGTTCAGAAGAATCCTGATCCAAACGTCTATAAGGTGTGGGTCACCATGGCGCGAGACCAGCTGCGCTTGAATTGGATCAAATCGCAGGTCGTCTGGCGCGATACAGAGCGCGTCAAAGGGCAAATCGATTGGTCTGACCTTGATACCAGCTTGACGTTAGCCAATGAAGCGGGCTTGAAGGTGCTGTTGAGCATCACTAAGGCGCCTGATTGGGCGCGCGATCCAGGTGCGCGCATCGTGGCGGATGTGCATGATGGCCCGCCTGCCAATCCGCAAGATTTTGCCGACTTCCTCAGCGCACTCTTGCGCCGCTATCCAAACAAGATTCATGCCATTGAGGTTTGGAATGAGATCAACATCGACCGCGAGTGGACGACCAATCCGCCTGCCATTGACGCACGGCGCTATGTGCAGCTGCTTCAGGTGGCTTACAATACCATCAAGAGCATCGATCCGAACATCATCGTGATCTCGGCGGGCTTGGCACCAACGGGCGCCAACATTCCTGGAGCCGTCACTGATGATTTCGTCTACATGGATCAGTTGATCGCGGCAGGGATGCTCAACTTTGTGGATTGCGTCGGCGCGCATCACAACGGCTTGAACGTGCCGCCGAATCAGGATTGGAACAATCTGCCTGAGCGCAATCCACCAGCGCGTTTCCGCGGGCCGTGGTCGAATCCGCATCACAGCTGGTCATTCAAGAGCACGCTGGAAGGCTACGCCAATCGCATTCGCGCCGCTGGCAGCGATAAGAAGCTATGCGTGACCGAGTTCGGCTGGCCTAGCGTGGAGGATTTGCAAGGGCGCGGCCAGCTGCGCGAGGGCTTTGGCTTCGCTGCGGATAACACGCTGCAAGATCAGGCGAACTTCACAGCCCAGGCTATCGAGCTGATGCAACAGTGGGGCTTTGTACGGCTTGCCATGCTGTGGAACTTGAACTATGGCGCGCAAGCGGGCTGGAATATTGGCGGCGCCGTTGGCGATAACGTGCCGTGGTCTATCCTCGGGCCCGACTTTCAGCCACGGCCTGTGTGGCAGCGCATTGTGGACTTTGATTTCCGCAGCCGTCCGCGCCGTGCGCAGTGACCTTCGCATCGCAGCATCTTCAGGGCAGGAGCGCTTCCTGCCCTTGACTTGAAAGCTCACTATGCCACAACGCGTACCCAAACGTCTGCTGCTCAGCACGCTCGCCCTGAGCGCGCTCGGCAGCCTGCTGCTCGTCAGCAGCGCTTTGCGTCAACCTGAGACGCCGCTCGGCGCCGAGCTGATTCGGCACAAGAGGCTGCCTTCAATCGCCTATGGTGTGCACATCTCAGTTTGGTGGAACGAGACAGCGCGCGCGCGCGACTTTGAATACGTGCGCCTGATGCGCTTCGGCTATGCCAAGCAAATTTTCGGTTGGCGTGATATTCAGCCTGCGCAGGATAGGCCTGCGGATTGGTCAATCGCCGACGACGTGGTCGCTGAGGCGAACTATCGCGGCATCAAGCTGATCGCACGGCTCGGCAAGCCACCTGATTGGGCCATTCGCCTTGATCGCAACGCGTATGAGCCGCCCTTTGATGAGCGCGCCTTCGGCGCCTTTTGTGGTCAGCTGGCGGCGCGCTACCAAGGGCGCATCGTCGGCTACCAAGTCTGGAATGAGCCGAATTTGAGCCGCGAATGGCTCGGCAAGACGCCGAATGCCGCGGCCTATGTCAAAGTTCTGGCAGCCTGCGCACAAGCCATTCGTGCTGCCGACCCTGAGGCGATTGTCATTTCGGCGGGCTTGGCGCCAACAGGCACGCTCTCGCCGCAGAGCATCCCTGATACGCTCTATCTGCAGCAGATGTTCGAAGCAGGCGCAGCGCGCTACTATGACGTCCTGGGCTTGAATGCGCCTGGCTATGCCCTGCCGCCTGAGACGCCGCCTGATGATCCGCGCCTTAATGGGCATAGCTGGCAAGTCTTCAGGCATGTGGAGGTCATGCGCGCCTTGCAGGTGGCACATGGCGACGGACATAAGCAGATCGCTATTTTGGAGATGGGCTGGACGACTGATCAGCGCGATACGATCAGGGCGCCTGATGGCTCACAACAGCCGAATCCGTACCGTTGGCATGCCGTCTCTGAGGCACAGCAGGCTGAGTACTTGGTTGCCGCTTTCGAGTACGCCGCCCAGCATTGGCGCCCTTGGATCAGCCTGATGGTCGTGCTATATCTGGCAGACCTTGACTGGACGCCTGAGGACGAGGAATATTGGTGGGCGCTTAATGAGCCAGGCTTCGACAAACGCATGAGGCCTGCCTTCTTTGCGCTTGCTAACGCGCCGCGCTACATAGATGACAGGTACGTGCCGCCTATTCTCGATGGCATTAATCCTTACACGCCGTTGCCGCCGCGCCCTAAATCCTAGCGGTATTGTATTCTCATTGTGAGTGCAAACTAAAAATGCCTGTAGTATGATTCAGGCGCAGTGGAGGCCTTAGAGATTCCGTAACGCTTATGAAGCCCGAAGACCTGCTGCACTTGCTCGCGCCGTATTTGGCTACAGATCGTTTCCGCGCTTTGCTGCAAGGGAAAACTCTGCCCGCTGTGGCCCAAGGCGCTGTGCTGACTGTAGATATCTCGGGCTTCACGCCGCTGACCACGCAATTGGTAGCCGAGCTGGGCGCACAGCGCGCCAGCGACGAGCTGAAACGCCGCCTGAACCCGATGTTTGAGGCCATCGCAGGCTTGGTCTTTCACCATGGCGGCAGCGTCATCCGCTTCATGGGCGATGGCTTCACCTCATGGTTTGACGATCAGCCTGTTACCAGCACAACACAGCCTATTGCAGGCGTCCTGCGCGCTGTGACCGCAGCCGTTCAAATGCAAGAGATGATGCACTCCATGCGGCTATTTCGTGGCTTGCGGCTGCGCATTTATATCGGCATGGGCAGCGTCGATCGCTGGGCAGTCGGCTTGCCACAGTACGGTTATGCCGACGTGCTCTCAGGCGCGGCTGTGCAAGCTGCGCTCAGCTTGGTTGCCGAGACTCAGCCTGAGCAGGTTGTGGTTCACGCGGACTGCGTGCCTGTGCTGCGCGAAGCGGGCGTGGCTTTGCAGCTGAACGAATCGGGCAACGCTTTGGTCATCAGAGTGCCTAATGAGGTGGCTGAGCGTGCGCGTGCAGCGCGCTGGTCGGCGTGGCAGGCACAAGGCGATGCAGCGCAAGTGCTTGAAGCCGTCCGCCCGCACGTCCATCATTTCATCCGAGAGCGCCTTGCGCACGGTTTAGGCGATTATATCGGCGATCTGCGCTACGCCATACCGATGTTCGTGAAGCTCGGCTCAGGTGAGACAGGTCGGCTTGATTATCCGCGCTACGAAGCGGAGCGTTTCCGCAATGCGCTGGACGCCTACGTGTGCAGCGCGCAGCGCACCTTGGCGGATTTCGGCGGTCAGCTGATGTCGGTTGAGGTGAGCGATAAAGGCTGCGTGCTGTTCGCAGTGTTCGGCGCGCCGATCACGCACGATGACGACGCTGAGCGCGCCATGCGCGCTGCGCTGACCTTGCGCCAGATCGCGCCTTTTGGCAGCCCGCTCGGCGTTCAGGCGATTGGCATCAGCCGCGGCTTGGTCTATGCGGGCACGGTTGGCGGCGAGGTGCGCCACGAATACAGCACTATTGGCGATGAGACGAACGTGGCCGCGCGCCTGATGGGCGCTGCCAGCGGCGGGCGCATTTTAGCCTCATCAGCTGTCTACAAAGCTGTCAGCGAGCGCGTGGTGCTGGAAACCTTGCCGGAGGTCTCCATCAAAGGGCGCGCTGAGCCGATCCCTGTGGCTGAGCCAATTGGCTTCCGCAATAGCAGTGTGCGCCACCTTAAGCCGAACCTTCTGGTCGGGCGCCTTGCTGAGCTTGAGCGCATTGAGCGCCACTTGAAAGCCGTGCAGAGCGGGCATCCGCGCCTAGTTCGCCTGGAAGGCGAAGCCGGCATCGGCAAGAGCCGCCTGGTGAACGAAGTCGCTGTACGCGCAGGCGGTCGCGGTTTTCTAATCGGGCAAGGCGAGAGCTTCAGTATCAGCCAGCTGACAGCTTACTTGCCCTGGCAAGGCGCCCTGGCCACGCTCCTGAACTTGCCGCTCGAGAATGCTCAGGGCGTTCTGCAAGCGTTGATGCAACTTGTGAACAGGCTAGCGCCACAATGCGAAGTGCGCCTGCCGTTGCTGGGCGATCTGCTCGGCATCAGCTTGCCAGATACGCCTGTGACAGCTAGCCTTGAAGGGCAAGCGCGCCAACAGGCCATCTTCGCCGTCGTAAACGAGCTGTTGCGTCGCATGGCCGCGCAGCAGCCGCTGCTCCTGATCTTCGACGACATCCAATGGTTCGATGAAAGCTCCGCCAGTCTCGCCCTGGACGTTGTCCAGCAGCTCAGCGTCACGCCTGCACCGATTCTGATCTTGATGACGCACCGCCCCTTACAAGGTGAGCCAACCGCCGAGCGTTTGGTGAGCGAGCTGCGCACTAAGCGCCTGCATCATCACATACCCGTTTTAGAACTCACTCCTAGTGAGATCAATACGCTGCTGGAGAAAACGCTCAAGGCGAAGATCAGCCCTGAACTGCTGACGTTCATCTCAGAGCGCGTGCAAGGCAATCCGTTTTTTGCCCTGGAGCTGGCTGCAGCGCTGCGCGAGGCTGATCAGCTGCAAATGACGCCACAAGGGCTTGCCATTCGCAAAGGCGCAAAAAACCTGAACATCCCGCAGACAGTGCAAGGCGTAGTGCAGGCGCGCCTGGATAGCCTGGATCAGACCGATCAGCTGCTCTTGAAATACGCAGCGGTCATCGGGCGCGAGTTCTCAAGCACAATCCTGGCCGAGAGCCTGCCACACGGCATGTTCACGCCGCTGGATCTGCAGGCGCGCCTTGCGCTGCTTCAAAGCGCAGGCTTTCTGCAAGCAGGCAAAGCTGAGCGCACCTTCGCCTTCAAGCATGCTATCTTGCAAGAGGTGATCTACCAAAGCATGTTGGCCGAGCAGCGCGCCGAGATTCATCATAGCGTGGCGCACAGCATCCAGCGGCAAATGCCTGAAGCAATAGAGCTGCTGGCTTATCACTTCGGCCAGAGCAACAGCCGCGAAGAAGCGCTTTACTATGCCTTGCAGGCAGGGCGCAAAGCCTTCGCTGAATACGCCAACTTCGCCGCTTTGGAGTATTTCAACCAGGCTGAAGCACTGGCGCAAAGCGAGTCCGATCGCTTTGAAATATGGCGGCGGCAAGTGCGCGTGTTGCTGCGCCTAGGTGAGACAGCAGCTGTGTTGGAAAAATTGCCACAGGGCGAGCAATTGGCCCAAAGAGCCGACCGCGACGATTGGCGCGCGATCGTTCACTTGCTGCGCGCCGAGTACTTCACGCAGACAAGCGCTTGGCTTGAGGCACAGCAGGAAGCCCAGAAGGCTGTCCGCTTAGCGGAAGAGATTCGCGAGGATCGGCTGGCCTGGCAAGCCTGCTTGATCCTGCGCGAGGCTACGCTGCACCTGAGCCAGCCGAGCATCGCCTTTCGCGCCGAGCTGGATCGCAAAATGCAGGCACTTGCCAACCGACTCGGCGATCAGCGCTATGTGATCGAGCTGCTGCTGACGTGGTTCGATGAGATGTACGCTGATTCGCCTGAAGTTGCTATCCAAGCGGCACAAGCGACCCTGAGCGGCGCGCGCGAGCTGCAAGACCCTGTGCTGGAAGCCGCTTGCCTCTCTGAGCTGGCTGATCTCTACCTGCGCGAGAACAATTTGCCCGCCGCTTTGGAGATGCTCCAAATGCAGCTGGAACGCCTGCGCCAGATCGGGGACCGCCGCCGCGAAGGCTTGACGCTCAACCGCATTGGCGAGCTGTTGATCAATCTCGGGCAGCTCAAGGAAGGGCATCAGCACGTCATCGAAGCCTTCCAGACTCTGAGCCAGATCGGCGAGCGCGGCGGCGCAGCGATCTCACAGCTGCTGATGGGCATCGTCTCAGAATACTTGGGCGTCTATGATGAGGCGCTCAACCATATGCGCCGCGCGCTCAGTGTGCATGAAGCGCTGGGCGCCAAGCTCGAAGTAGCGCTAACGCGCTACCACATCGGCTGCGTCCACTTGCGCCAACAGGCTTGGCAAGCTGCTGAGAATGAATTGATGGCTTCGCGCTTTGTTTTCGCCACGCGCATACGCCAAAAGCCGCACGTGCCGCCTTTGGAGATCGACAGCGCCTTGGCCATTGTCGATCTGGGCATGGGACGCTACATGAGCGCTATGGAGCGCGTGACAGGCATGGCAATTCGCCTGAATCGCCAACAGATTCGCAATTTGTACCGCCCGACTATGGCAGCGCTCTTCACCGCGCAAGTGCTGAGCGCCAACGGCGATGTTGCGCGCGCAGTGCAGGTCGCCCAGAACGTCCATGCAGCGCTCAGCCAAGCTCTCGCCTGGCTGGAAGCCCGAGGCTGGCTAGACGGCTTCATGAATACGATTTGGTATAATGCTGAATTGTTCAGCCTGCTCAAGAAACAGGCGCGCTCTTAGGCGCAACTAACTCGGCTGAACAGCGTTTTCTCTCCTAGAGGTGTGTCTCAGCAGCACGCCTGCACTTTGGCGAGATAGGATAGCGAAATTTCCCGCAACCATTGGAGCGACAATAAACTATGGTGAGACGGCGTGTGGTCGTCACAGGCATGGGCATACTCTGTCCCATTGGCAACGATGTGCCAAGCGCTTGGCAGAACTTGATAGCAGGCAAGTGTGGCATTCAGACTATTCAGCGCTTCGATTCGAGCGCGTTGAGCGTGCGCATCGCCGGCGAAGTCCGCGATTTTGACGCCAAGGCGCTTTTCGGCAATCGCGAGGCGCGGCGCATGGATCGGGTGACACAACTGGCAATGGCAGCGACTCTGCAAGCGCTCGAGCAAGCCAAGTTGGACATGTCCGCTGAAGACCCTTATGAGGTTGGCTGCTTGATCGGCTCAGGCGTAGGCGGCATTGAGACACTGCTGGAAGGCGTGCGTGTCAGCCATGAGAAAGGCTTCAAATTCGTCAGCCCGCTGTTGGTGCCGATGATGCTGACGGATAGCCCTGTTGGGCGCGTGGCTATCGAGTTCAATTTCCGAGGGCCGAATATGTCTATTTCGACGGCGTGCGCTACAGGCAACAATGCCATTGGCGAGGCGGCCGAGATGATTCGGCGCGGCGCTGCAGAGGTGATGATCTGTGGCAGCACGGAAGCGGCGATCGTGCCGCTAGCAGTGGCTGGCTTCGCCAACATGGGCGCGCTTTCCACACGCAACGACGATCCTGCCACAGCGTCACGTCCGTTCGATAAAGATCGCGACGGCTTCGTGATCGCCGAGGGCGCAGCCATTCTGGTCTTGGAAGCGCTCGAGCATGCGCAGCGGCGCAATGCCACCATCTTGGCGGAACTGCTCGGCTATGCCACAACGGATGACGCCTATCACATCACGGCGCCGATGGAAGATGGCGGCGGCGCGCAGATGGCGATGCGCAAGGCGCTGCACGACGCCGGCTTGACGATCGAGCAAATTGACTACATCAACGCGCACGGCACAAGCACGCCGCTGAACGATGCGGCCGAGACGCGCGCTGTGAAGGCAGTCTTTGGTGAGCGCGCCTATCAGGTGAAAATCAGCTCAGTCAAGGGCGCGGTAGGGCATATGTTGGGCGCAGCTGGCAGCGTTGAGGCAGTCTTCAGCGTGCAGAGCATCCTGCACAACTTCGTGCCGCCAACCATCAATTATCACACGCCTGATCCTGAATGTGACCTGGACTACACGCCGAATCATGGCGTGGCGCACACCGTGCGCTACGTGATGAGCAATTCGTTCGGCTTCGGCGGGCACAACGCCGTGCTGATTTTCGGGAAGTATTCGGGCAATGGCAGCCAGTGACAGTCGCCTGAACGGCAAGAGCGCTCAGCCGCCTGAGCGCAATGGACGACCGCACAGCCATCATATGTGGCAGACTCGCCCGACGCGCTATGCACATCTGACGGGCTGGGGCATGCGCGTGCCCGAGCGAGTCGTCACTAACGCTGAGCTTGAGGCAGTTGTTGAGACAACTGATGATTGGATACGGACGCGCACGGGCATCCAGGAGCGGCGCATCGCCAATGAGCGCGAGACGGTCACACAGATGGGCTTTGAGGCGGCGCGCGCGGCTTTGGATCGCGCCGATGTGCTGCCCAGCGCGATCGACCTGATCGTGGTAGCGACTTCAACGCCTGAAGATATCTATCCGAGCAGCGCCAGCAAGATTCAAAACTTGCTCGGCGCCACGCAAGCCGGCGCCTTCGATCTGAGTGCCGCTTGCTCAGGGTTCGTCTATGGGCTGAACATGGCAGCACAAGCTATCCGCAGCGGCAGCATCAACACGGCGCTGGTCATCGGCAGCGAGGTGAATTCGCGCGTGCTGGATTGGAACGACCGCTCGACGTGCGTGCTGTTCGGCGATGGCGCCGGCGCTGTTGTGCTGGAAGGCAGCGATCAGCCAGGCGGCTTCATGGACGCAGTCCTCGGCTCAGATGGCTCGGGCGCCGAGCTGCTCGGCATTCCGACGGTCGGCACGCCGAGCCTGCCTGAAGGCCGCCAAATGCACAAGATTCACATGGATGGGCGCGAAGTCTTCCGCTTTGCTGTGCATATCATCACGGAGAGCGTGCGCGAAGTGCTAGACAAGGTCGGCCTTTCGCTCGCCGATGTGGACTTGATCGTGCCGCATCAGGCCAATCAGCGCATCCTGAGCGCAGCGGCGCGCAACCTGAACGTCAGCGAGGCGCTCTTCTACAGCAACGTGCATCGCTATGGCAATACCTCGGCGGCCTCTATTCCAATTGCGCTCTATGAGGCCGAGCGCGAAGGGCGCCTGAAGCCGAACGACAATGTGGTGCTTGTCGGCTTTGGCGGCGGCCTGACATGGGCTGCAGCGGCGTTGCAGTGGCAATCCGTGGATACAAAAGCGCCGAAAGGTTTGGCTTATCGCTTGAGCCAAGGGCGGCGTGAGCTACAGTATATCACGGCTTTTTGGCGCGCGCGTGCGCTCAAAACTTACCGCCGCTTGGAAGCTGCGCTGCGCGGCTCGCCTGCCAAGCACGCCAATCTGCATGAAGTCAAGCCTGCCAAGGCCAAGCCAAAGCCTGAGAACGCGCCTCGTGAAAAGCGCTGAGGCTCAACAGCGATCTCAATTGGACGAAAGGCTTGACAAAGTCGTGCCTTTGGCTTACCATTATGTCACCCTAAGCCGAAGTGGCGGAACTGGCAGACGCGCTACGTTCAGGGCGTAGTTCCTGTTACGGGAGTGTGGGTTCGACTCCCACCTTCGGCATACCCAGAAAAAAGCCTGCGATCGCAGGCTTTTTGGTTCAGTGCGAGAGAATGTTCGCCAAAAATTGCTTGGCGCGGTCGGTCTTTGGGGCGTGGAAGAAGCCGTCGGGCGTATTCTCTTCCACGATCTCGCCTCTATCGAAGAAGATGATCCGATCGGCCACCTCGCGCGCAAAGCCCATCTCGTGCGTCACTACCAGCATCGTCAAGCCGCTGCGCGCCAACTCGCGCATCACGTCCAGCACTTCCTTGATCATCTCAGGGTCGAGCGCACTGGTCGGCTCGTCGAAGAGCATGATCTTCGGCTGCATGGCCAGCGCGCGCGCAATGGCCACGCGCTGCTGCTGACCGCCGCTCAATTGCCCTGGATATTTATGCGCCTGCTCAGGAATCTTGACGCGCTCTAGCAGCTCAAAGGCCAGCTTCTCGGCTTCGCGGCGCGGCCGCTTGCGCACCCAGATCGGCGCCAAAGTGATGTTCTGCAGCACCGTCAGGTGCGGAAACAAGTTGAATTGCTGGAAGACCATGCCGATCTCGCTGCGAATAGCCGAGATATTGCGCACGTCGTTAGTCAGGCGGATGCCATCTACGATGATGTCGCCGCGCTCATGCTCTTCCAGGCGGTTGATGGTGCGAATGAAAGTGGATTTGCCCGAACCGCTCGGGCCGCAGATCACCACCACCTCGCCTGGCGAAACCTCGACGTTGATGCCGCGCAGCACGTGGAAATCGCCATACCACTTGTGCAGATCGCGCACGATGATGATCGGTTCGCTTTGCTTGCCCATGCTTTGCCTGCCTCAGCCAATTTTGCGGAAAGCGCCACTGCCGCTGCGCTCCAGTTGGCGCGCTGCGTAGGACATGCCGTACGAAAAGACGAAATAGACAATCGCCACGAAAACGTACATCTCACGGTGCCTGCCGATGAACTCGCTTTGCGCCAAAACTGACCGCGAGATGCCCAGCAGGTCGGTCAGGCCGATGATCGCCACTAACGAGGTATCCTTGAACATCGTGATGAACTGCCCAACCAAAGGCGGAATGGCGATGCGCAGCGCTTGCGGCAAGGTGATGAAGAGCGTCGCCTGGACAGGGCTCAAGCCGAGCGCTTTGGCCGCTTCCAGCTGGCCAGGCGGCAAGGCTTGCAAGCCACCGCGCACGATCTCGGCGATGTAAGCTGCCTCGAAGAGCGTCAAGGCGACCATAGCGCGCAAGACTGCGTCAATGCTGTTATCGCCCAGCGCCAAGGGCACGATCAAGTTCGCCGTGAAGAAGACTGTCACCAATGGCACGCCGCGCAGGAACTCGATGTAGATGATACATAGCAGCTTGATGATCGGATAATTGCCCAGGTTGCGCCACCAAATGCTGAGCGCGTGCAGCCACTGCAATGGGTTCAGCCACCAGCCTGGCGGCGCCTTGAATTCCAGCTTGTGCGTGCCGCTGCTCATGCGCCCGAGCGCCAACAGAATCCCGAGCGGGAAGCACGCCACAATGGCCACGAACGCCAACATGAAAGTCAGCAGCAAGCCGCCCCAGCGACTGGTCTGCACGAAGGGCAGGATGCCATCAGGCTCGGTGAAACCGCGCACTAAGATAAAACACACGGGAATGGCGACGAACCAGGCGATCAGCGTGTAGCGCCCTGCGCGCTTGCGATCGATCTGCTTGGCAAAACGCCCGACTGCGTAGCCGATCAACAGACAGGCCACTAATAGCAGAACAGGTTCGCGCAGCAGGCTGAACAGCGGCGCCAGCTGCCCGCTGAGATAGGCGCTGAAGGTGCCGCTCGGCGCTTCTGCCAGGCTCTCAGCTGCTAACGGCACAAAAATGAAAATCAGCACGCCGCCCACAAAAGCGAAGGCTGTGGCGCGGAACATCTTGCCCCAAATGCCCCAACTGACGCCGGCGATCAGCGTGATCAGCGCCACAGCCAAGCCCAAGCGCCCGCCTTGCTCGGCAGGATACGTGCCTTGCATCAAAATGCGGAAGTTCGTAGTGATAATCGTCCAATCCGCTTGCGCAATCGACCACTCCACGAATTGCACGAGCAAATTGCCACCGATCACCAGCACGATCAGCGTCAGCGCTACATCGAAGGGCGTGCGAAAGAAATTTTGGTGCAGCCATGCCAACAGGCCGCGTTCCACCACAGGGCGAGTCACGCTGCTGCTGGAAGCGCCTTCGGTCGGTGCAGTCGTTGTCGTCATCCTTCTCCTGCCTCCTTAGCGCGTCTTGATCTGGAAGCGTGTGTTCAGCACATTCATCACAGCTGATGTGATCAAGCTGAGCGATAGATAGATGCCCATCACGATGACCATGATCGGCACTACAGAGACGCTCTGTGCCATTGTGCGCGCCACGCCAAAGACTTCTGCAAAGCCGACCGCCGCGCCCAAGCTGCTATTCTTGGCCAGATTCAAGTATTGATTGGTCAGCGGCGGAATCATCACGCGCAGCGCCTGCGGAATCACGATCAGGCGCAAGATCTGCCCGTAAGAGAAGCCCTGCGAGCGCGCCGCTTCCCATTGCCCTATCGGCACAGATTGAATGCCTGAGCGCACGATCTCAGCGATGAAAGCGCCTGTATAAAGCACCAAGCCCAGCACAATCGCCACAAAACTGGCTGAGATGATCGCGCCCTTGTTGCGCACATAGCCAAAGCGCCCTAGCTCAGGAAAATCCACTGTGAACGGCTGCAGGACGATCCAAGCGATCACGCCGACGCTGATCATCACCGTCAGGCCGATCTCAGCAGCGTAAGTGGTGCGCCCTGTCTCAAGGCGAATCTTGCGCAAGCGTTGCCAGAGCGTGATACCTGTCCCGATGCCGATCATGGTTAGTAAGAGCCACAAGCCTGCTGTCTGCGTAGCGATCAAGTTCGGCGTCGCCAAGCCGCTGGAACTCAGGTAGCTTGGGCCAGGCAAGATGATCGGCTCAGTGGCGCGCGGTAAAGTTAGCAGCACGCTTGTGAAGATGAAGAAGAGCTGCAGCAGCAATGGCGTGTTCTGGAACACTTCGATGTAAGCGATGGCCAGTGTGCGCACCAGCAAGTTGGTGGAAAGGCGCGCAATGCCCACAAACAAGCCGAGCAGCGT
>RFIM01000167.1 GCA_003695215.1 Chloroflexota bacterium | reverse complement strand
GTCGCTGAACATGCCACGTACGTCCACGCCTTCGCTCTGCAGCAGTGCGCGCAAGCCCTGGCCGAACGAATCGCGCCCGACTTTGCCGATGAAAGCGGCGCGTTTGCCTAGCCGCGCCACACCGACTGCGACGTTAGTCGGCGCGCCACCAGGCTTTGGCTCGAAGGCAGGCGCCTGGTAGAGCGAGACATTGCGCGCCGTCGCTACCATATCAATCAAGGCTTCGCCAAGCGTGACTACGTCGAACATAGCGTCCTCAAGCGTCCATTGATTTATGCTGCTGATAGGCTTCCGTCAAGCGCGCCAAGAGCGCTTCACGCCGATCATACAGGCGCTTCAGCGGGCGCTTTGCGCCAAGGCTGAGCGCATAGGCGACTGCAATCGGGAAGGCGACGGTCGAATCAACATAACAGACCACGCTGTTGGGCAGTTGCTCAGGATCGATCTTGCCCCAAGTCATCGCCTCAGAAGGCGTAGCGCCGCTCAAGCCGCCTGTATCAGGGCGCGCGTCGGTGAACTGCACGAAGTAGTCATGCCCTGCCTCTGGTAGGCCTAGAATCTCTTGGATTTGCGGCTCAGTCTGCAAGGCGAAGTTCTTCGGGCTGCCGCCGCCGAGGATGATCACAGCGCTGCGCCCGCCGCTGGCTTTAGCCTCATAGACGATCGCGGCCGTCTCGTTGACGTCAAGCTCGACGTCCATCTGGAGCGCGTTGCCGTCAAGGCGTAGCGCGGCCACATTCATGCCCAGCGTCGAATCGCCTGGGCTGGAGGTGTAAATTGGCACGCCATGCGCGTAAGCCGCGCTCAGAATCGAGCGATGCGCCACGCCCAGTTCATCTTCAGCAGCGCGCACGTATTTGCCCAGCAAATAGTGCATCTCAGCCGTGCCCATGCGCCTCTGGAACTCAGGCGCGACCATGACGCGGCGCAAGAAGGCATCTGACTCGAGCAAGACGCGCTGATCGAACAGGATATCGTAAATGCGGATGATGTGCTGCTCGCGCAGCGCCAAATCGTCGGTGTTCGGCGTGGTGTTGAACAGCTCGAAGCCGAGCGAGAAATGGATGTCATGGTACAAGTTGGCGCCTGTGCTGATGATCCAATCCACCAAGCCGTTTTCAATGAGCGGCACCACAGCCGAGTAGCCCATGCCTGTCGGCGTGAGCGCGCCGGTGATGGTCAAGGCAACCGTCACCTCAGGCTGAAAGACTTTTTGCGTGAGGATATGGCACGCCTCGCGCAGGCGCGCCGCGTTGTAGGCTGTGAAGTAGTCGTCCACGAGCGCTTGTACCGTCAAGTGCGGCGGAATCGGTTTGGGCGTGATCTTGCGACCGTAAGGCATGGCATTTCGCTCCATCTTGGCACAGACCTTCGGGCTGAGTCTAGCGCAGCAAGGCAAGCGGCGGCAAAAAAGCGCCTGTTGTGCTATAATGCGCGCCGATATCAGCACAGGGAGCGCCTTTGCAGTGACGACACTAGATGGCGTACAGCCGACCTTTGAGGAGCTGAGCGAAGAAGAAGCGCTGCTGCTGGAACAACGCGCCGCTGAGCGCCGCCGCCGCTTCGCAGTCACGATCGATCTCTATCTCGTGCTGACGGTCGGTATCTTAGTGGCGATCGGCTTGATGATGGTTTGGAGCACTACGTTTTTCTGGTCGGAGCCACAATCAGCGATTTTCATGCAGCAGTTCCGCAACGCGCTGTTCGGCTTCGCTGTGATGTTCGTGCTGAGCTACATTGACTACCATTGGTGGCGGCGGCTTGCCATTCCGATCATGGCGCTCACTTTGGCGCTTTTGATCGCCGTGCTGATCTTCGGCGAGACGGTCTTCGGCGCAAAGCGCGCCTTCTTCAACGGCGCTGTCCAGCCTGCTGAGCTGGCTGCTTTGACGGTTGTGATGTATATGGCGGCCTGGCTAGCAGCCAAGCAGAGCAAGATTCGGCAATTGACCTACGGCTTGTTGCCGTTCGCGCTCTTGGTCGGCGCTGTGGCCGGCTTGATCATCCTTGAGCCTGATCTCTCGACTGCTGCGCTGATTCTGGTCACGGCGACAGTGATGTTCTTCCTGGCAGGCGCCGATTGGCTGCAACTGCTCATCACCTTCAGCGCTTTCATCCTGATGGGCCTGCTCGCCATCAGCCAGTTTGACTATGCACGGGCGCGCGTGGAGAACTTCTTCGATCTGCTGCGCGATCCGCTCTTGGCCAGCGATCAGGCGCAGAACGCCATCATCGGCTTCTTGAACGGCGGCCTGACGGGCGTCGGTTTGGGCGAGAGCCGCCAGAAGTTTGAGAATCTCTCGGCGCCGCACACAGACGCGATCTTCGCTGTGATTGGCGAAGAGCTCGGCTTGATCGGCTGCGCACTGGTGATTGGCTTATTCGTGGTGCTGATGATGCGCGGTTTCCGCATTGCGCGCCAAGCACCTGATACTTTCGGCGCGCTCTTGGCTGCGGGCATCACAGTCTCGATTGTGCTCGAGGCGATGTTCAACATTGCGGTCATGGCGTCGGTCATTCCCTTCACAGGCGTGCCGTTGCCGTTCATCAGCTTCGGCGGCTCATCGCTAGTGAGCGGCTTGGCGGCTGTTGGCGTGCTGCTGAACATCTCGCGGGTGATCGCGCGGCAAGCGGTGCCGACGCGCAAGGTGAACGAGACGCTTTGGTTGACGGGAATGCGCGGCACGATCACACGGGTGCGGCATCGCTTTGAGCAGTGAAGCGCTTTTCATCGCAGCAGGCGGCACAGGCGGCGGCATTTACCCTGCGCTGAGCGTGGTGGAAGCGCTGCGCGCGCGCGCGCCGCAGTTGGCGCTGTACTTCATCGGCAGCAAGGCAGGCATTGAGAACGCGCTTGTGCCGCGCCAAGGCTGGGCAGGCTTCCACAGCGTGCAGAGCGGCGCGCTACATGGCGTCGGGCGCTTGAAGCAATTGGGCAGCAGCCTGAAGATAGCCATGGGCACTTGGCAGGCATGGCGCTTGGCCTCGAGGTACCGTCCGCGAGCGCTTTTCCTGACAGGCGGCTGGGCGACCTTCCCAACGGCGCTGGGCTGTTGGCTGCGCGGCGTGCCGATCCTAGTCTACGTGCCTGATATCGAGCCTGCGCTAGGCGTGCGAGTCATCAGCCGCTTTGCGCGCCTAGTGCTGACGCCTGTGCCTGAGTCGGCAGCGTATTTTCGGCGCGGCGTGCGCGTCGAAGCGGTCGGCTATCCGCTGCGGCGCGCGCTGCTGAGCGCCGATCGCCTGACGGCGCAAGCGCGCTTCCAGCTCGATCCTGAGCGGCAGACGCTGCTGGTTTTTGGCGGTAGCTTGGGCGCGCGCAGCCTGAACAACGCGCTCAGCGCCATTCTGCCCGAGCTGCTGGCAGATGGCCTTCAAGTGTTGCACATCAGCGGCCAGGCCGACTGGGAAGCCGTGCAAGCGCGGCGCGCTGCGCTCGACTCGGCTGCACAAGCGCGCTATCACGCCTTCGCTTACCTGCACGATGAGATGGGCTTGGCTCTCGCGGCGGCTGATTTGGTCGTCTGCCGCGCTGGCGCAAGCGTTTTGGGCGAGTTGACGCACTTCGCGCTGCCATCCATTTTGGTGCCGTATCCGCACGCGTGGCGCTACCAGAAAGTCAACGCCGATTGGCTTGTGGCGCGTGGCGCGGCGCTGCGCCTTGACGACGCGCACTTGATGAGCCATCTCCTGCCGACTGTGCGCGCCTTGCTGAGCGATCCAGGGCGCCTGGAGGCCATGCGCCAAGCGGCGCGCCGCGCTGCTGTGCCGAACGCCGCGCAGCGCATTGCCGAAAGGCTTCTGGAACTGGCAAAATTAACCCAAAGCCTTGAGCGGATCAGCGGAGAGTGACGCGTGGTTCAACTTTCGACCATTCTGTGGACGCTGATCGTCCTTTTTGCAATCGTAGGTGCGCTGCGTGGCTGGACGCGAGAGCTGATCTCGACGGCAGGCATCATCTTGGCGCTGTTCGCCACATGGCAGTTCGATGCCGTGCTGATTCAGCCGCTGACGCGCGGCGCCACGCCGGAGCAGATTTTCTTCCTCTACAGCGGCATCCTGGTCGTCATCAGCTTCTTCGCCTACCAAACGCCGACAGGCCTGCTTGCGCGCCGCCAACAAGCAGCGCTGGATCGGCGGCAAGGCTTGCAAGAGCGCTTGCTCGGCTTCGTGCTAGGCGGCGTGAACGGCTACCTGATCTTCGGCTCGATCTGGTACTACCTGGATCGGACAGGCTATCCCTTCGCGCCGTACATCTTCGCGCCGTCGCCGGGCTCGGCCAGCGCGGCAATGGTCGAATCCCTGCCGCTGATCTTCCTAGTGCAAGGCAACCTGCTGACGATCCTAGTGGTCGTCTTGTTCCTGTTCGTGCTGATCGCAGTCATCTGAAGGTGAGCGCTGCGCTGTGGCAACACAAACGCTGATCACAGGAGCGGTGCTAATTGGCGCCATTGCTTTGTTCATCTGGGATCGGCTGCGCGTCGATCTGGTGGCGCTGTTAGTGCTGATCGCCTTGCTCGGCACGGGCGTGATCACAGAGAGCGAGGCGCTAGCAGGTTTTTCCAACCGCACTGTGATCAGCATTGGCGCGCTTTTCATCGTCGGCGGCGCCGTCTTTCAGACAGGCTTAGCTGATCAGATCGCCAACCGCATTTTGAAAATTGGCGGCACCAGCTACACGCGCCTGCTGCTGGTCTTGATGCTCTTTGTCGCGCTGATGTCCGCTTTCATCAGCTCAACGGGCGTGGTGGCGCTGCTGCTGCCTTCGATCATCAGGCTAGCAGCGAAGGCGCGCCTGGCGCCTTCGCGCCTAT
>RFIM01000166.1 GCA_003695215.1 Chloroflexota bacterium | reverse complement strand
GCCGCTTTCATCGGCAAAGTCGGGCGCGATTCGTTCGGCCAGGGCTTGCGCGCACTGCTGCAGAGCGAAGGCGTGGACGTACGTGGCATGTTCAGCGACACAACGCGCCTGACTACGCTCGCCTTCGTCTCGCTCTCGGATAGCGGCGATCCGTCCTTCGCCTTCTATGAAGGCGCGCATGCCGCGCTCACGCCCGACGATCTGCCTGCAGAGCTGCTGGCAAACACCTACCTGTTCCATTGCGGCTCGGTCTCCTTGGTCAGTGAGCCTGCGCGCAGCGCCACCTTCGCCGCTATTGAGCGCGCCAAAGCGCACGGCGCGCTCATCTCATACGATATCAACTGGCGCCCTGCGCTCTGGCAAAGCGCCGACACTGCGCTCGCAGCTGCGCCGTTGGCACAAGCGGATATCATCAAACTGAGCGAGAGCGAGCTAGCGCTGCTGACAGGCTCGCACGATGTCGAGTCGGCGCTGTGCGACCTGCCCTACAGCGCGCCGCTGATCCTAATCACGCTTGGCGCGCGCGGCTGTACTTATCGCTATCAAGGCCAGATCGCCCATGCAGATGCGCCGCAAGTGGCACAAGTCGTGGATGCAACCGGCGCCGGCGATGCCTTCATGGCGGCCATTCTGGCAGGCTTGTGCGATCTGCGCGATCAAGGCTATGCGCTCACTAATTTGCCCAGCGCGCCATTGGCTTGGTTAGTGCAGCGCGCTTGCCGCGCAGGCGCGCTTGCAACTCAAGTGCGCGGCGCCATTCCGTCTTTGCCATACGCACAGCAGCTAGCCTAGCCGCGCCGCATCGAACACGCCAATAGGCGCGCCTTTCAGCAGATGATCGACCGCGCGCTCAGCGGCTGCGGCGCCCAATGACAAGCCATGCCCTGTGAAGCCGACTGCGAAGCCAACATCAGGCTTCTCAGGCAAGCAGCCGACTAGCGGCAAGCCGTCGGCGCTGAAGCCCATGATGCCTGCCCAGCGCCGCTCGATCGGCACCTCCACTTCAGGGAAGTATTGGCGCAGGTAGGCCTCCAGCGCCGCCTGCACAGGCTCAGTGACGCGATCTTCGTAGGTCGGCTGCTCCTGCACTTTGAATAAGTGCCGTGCGCCGCCCAGCAGCAAGCGTCCATCGAAGGTTTGGCGGAAGTACATGTAGCCGTAATTGCTGTAGCCGCACGTCTCTAGCGCTGTGTGCCGCAGCGGCGCCGTCACCAAAACCTGGCCGCGCGTTGGCACAACTTTGCCGCTGAAATACGGCTCAAGCAAAGCTGAGTAGGCGTTCGTGCACAGCAAGACCTTGCGCGCTTGAAAGCGGTACAAGCGCGATTCGACCAGCACGCGTTCAGGCGCTAGCTGCTTTATGGCGTAAACTTCGTTGTTGGCGATCAGCGTTGCGCCACTTTGCGCGAAAATGGCTTGAGCCAGCGCGACAGGCTGCACCATGCCGTCAAAGGGCTGGAAGATCGCCGCGTGATAGCCGCGCTTGAGCGGATCGCGGCTGTGGAATTCGATAGGAATGCCATCAGCTTCCAGCGCGCGCGCCGCCTGCTCTAGATCGGCTGCTTCAGCCGCGCTCTCTGCCAAAAGCAAGACGCCGCACTCGCGCAATGGCACGTCGCCGCGCTTGGCGAACTCGCGCCAGGTGCGCACTGTGCGCGCTGAGAGCGCCCAGAGTTCCTTCGCAGCCGCATGACCGTAGTGTGCGATAGCTTGATGATAGTAGACGTCTAAGCCTGTGATCATGAAGCCCGCGTTGCGCCCGCTAGCGCCGAGCGCCAGATCGCGCGCTTCCGTGATCACCACCTCGCGCCCTGCCTGCCTGAGAAAATAAGCGGCCGTGCAGCCAATCACGCCCGCGCCAATGACCAACACATCTACCTCGCGCAGTGGCTGCGTGCCATCAGCTTGCCAAATCGAGACCGTCATGCTGAGAATGCCTTCCGTAATGCGCTGAGCAGCGCTGTGCCGCGCAAGCCGTGCGCGCTGAACGTGAGTTGGCGCGCTTGCTCGTCCTCAGGCACAAGCGCGAATTCGATCCACAGACGGTCCTCGGGCAAAAGCGGCGCGATTCGGTCGGCCCACTCGATGATCACAGCGCTCTCGCTAGCGAAGATGTCCTCCAAGCCGAGCAGCGCCGCATCTTCAAGGCGCTCCAGGCGGTAGGCATCAATGTGCTGCAGGCGCATAGCATCCGCATCGCGCTGATGCTCGTGAATCAGCACGAAGGTCGGGCTGGTCACAGCGGTTGTGCTGCGCCAACCAGCCGCAACGCCGCGCGCGAAGGCCGTTTTGCCCGTGCCCAAATCGCCGACCAGGCACAGCACATCGCCGCTTTGTAGCAAGGTGCCCAGCTGCACGCCAATGTGCTCGGTCTGCGCAAGGCTGCGGCTCGTGTACGTCCAAGAGATCTCGCTCATGGCCGAGATTATACCAGTTTCAGGCATCGACTCGTAGCGCTCAGTGCGCTCGTGAGCACAATTGCCTGTCACCTTTCTGGCCCCGACCCGCCCGTGCTGCTCCAAAAATGCCTCTTGACCGCGCGCGGCGCGCTTGCTACAATTCAAAGCGCTTCGGGCCTATAGCTCAGCTGGGAGAGCGCTTCAATGGCATTGAAGAGGTCGTGAGTTCGAATCTCACTAGGTCCACAACTAAACGCCTCGCGCTGAAAACAGCTGCGAGGCGTTTTTCAGTCCTGAGAAAGTCGGTGGCGTGCCTCTAGTGTCTGGGTTGGCGCGCCTGGCCCTGATAGTGCTCGTCCTGCTCGTTCAGCTCGCCTTCGAGGCGCCGCAAACTCAAGCCGAGTCGCCGCGCGTTGCCGTCAATGTTCAGGACGCGAGCGCGCACGCGCTCACCTTCGCGCACTACATTGCGCGGATGCAAAAAGTTGCCTTCGGCCAGCTCAGAGACGTGGATCAAACCTTCCAAGCCTTCTTCCACGCGCGCAAAGGCGCCAAAATCCACCACGTTCGTGATGACGCCTTCGATGATCTGCCCGACCTGATAGCGCTGCGCCACAGTGGCCCAGGGATCGGGCTGCAGGCGCTTCAAGCTCAGCGCCACACGCCCTTGCTCGCGCTGGACGTCCATCACGTATACCTTGACCTTCTCGCCACGTGACAAGATATCGCGCGGATGTCCGACTCGGCCCCAGCTCAGCTCGCTGATGTGAATCAGCCCTTCCACGCCGCCCAAATCCACAAAAGCGCCGAAATCGCACAGGTTGGTCACTTGCCCTTCGCAGATAGCGCCGCGCTGCAAGCTATCGAGGATGTTGGCGCGTGCGCCTGGCTGTGCTTGAGCAGCGCGCTCGCTCAGGATCAGCCGATTCTGCGCGTAGTCAAGCTCGATCACGCGCAAGCGCAAGCTTTGCCCAACGCGCGCGGCCAGCGCGCTACGGCGCGCGGCGCCATCGTTGATAGCAGGGAAATCTACCAGCTGGCTGGCAGGCACAAAGCCGCGCAGCGAGCGCCATTCGACCAGCAGGCCGCCGCGGTTATAGCCGACGACGGGCAGTGTCACCACCTCATCGGCGCGGTAAACTTCCTCAATGGCTTGCCAGTCGGCGCGGCTTTGCTCAGTGTTGCGCTCGCCGCTCTCCGCCAAGAAGCCGTCCAGGCTGTGATCCCACTCGCGGATGTGGCGCACAGGCGGCGCGTGCTGTTCGCCTTCCTGCAGCAAGGCTGCCCAATAGCCCTCATCGGGCGGCGGCGGTGGCATCAACTCCGGGCGCGAGAGGTCTCGGGCGCCCTGTTGACGCTTTGTATAATTCCTACTCGAAATGCTGTCCATTCTATCCATAGCCCTGTATGTTCTCTAACAATAGAGGCGGTCACTGGTCTAGGATTATAGGTAGGTCTTAGGTTGTTGTCAAACGCAGTTTGCCGTCCCTGAAAATAGGGAAATGCTTAAAAGGTGCGGCTGTGCATCTTGTGCAAGGGCACAGGAGTATTGTACAATTGCACAAGAGCGTGCCTGTACAGTAGGAAAGAGCCTGCCCAGCTATGACCACACCTGACTTCAGCGATCCACTCTTCGGGAAAACGGCCGTGATTCTCGGCTTTGCGCGGCAAGGGCAAGCCTTAGCGCGCTGGCTGCCGAGCGTCGGCGCGCGCGTGATCGTCTCTGACAAGCGCGATCTCGGCGAAATAATCGAGGCGGTCATGGAGTTTGTGGACGCGCCGATCGAGTTTGCCCTGGGCGAGCACGCCCTAGGGCTGCTGGATAAGGCCGACGTGCTGTTCCTGAGCGGCGGCGTCGATCCGAAATTGCCGATCTGCGTTGAGGCGCGACGGCGTGGCATTCCGCTCAGCAACGATGCGCAGCTCTTCCTGGAGCGCTGCCCTGCGCCTGTGATCGGCATCACAGGCAGCGCCGGCAAGACGACCACTACCACGCTCATCGGCGAGATGTGCAAAGCCGCACAATTGCCGACGATGGTCGGCGGCAACATTGGCAACGTGCTGCTGGACAAGCTGAGCCAAGTGCGCCCTGAGCATAAGATCGTGATGGAGCTCTCCAGCTTCCAGTTGGAGCTGATGACGCGCAGCCCACAGATCGCCGTTATCACCAACGTGACGCCCAATCACCTCGATCGGCACGGCACAATGGAAAAATACCTCGAGGCCAAAGCGCAAATTTTCTTGCACCAGCAGCCGAACGATATCGCCATCTTCAATTTGGATGATGCAGGCAGTTTCGGCCTTTCTGAGCGCGCACACAGCCGCACGGCTTTTTTCAGCACGCGTGAGATGGTCAGCGATGGGGCCTTCCTGGCGGGCAGCCGCCTGATGGTCACCGGCTTGAGCGCGCCTGATGGCGGCGCCAAGATCGTCTGCAATCGCGGCGATATCAAGCTGCGCGGCGAACATAATTTGCAGAATGTGCTGGCAGCCTGTGCAGCCGCAGGCGCAGCAGGCGTGCCTGTTGAGGCGATGCGCGAGGTGATCAAGACTTTCAGCGGCGTGCCACACCGCTTGGAAGTAGTGCGCGTGGTCGGCGGCGTCACCTACATCAACGATAGCATCGCCACAGCGCCCGAGCGCGTGATCGCCGCCCTGCGCAGCTTCACTGAGCCAATCATCCTCTTGGCAGGCGGCCGCGACAAAAAGCTGCCCTGGGACGAACTTTTGATCCTCGTCTCTCAACGCGTGAAGCATTTGATCACCTTTGGCGAATTTGGCGAGCAAATCGCCGCTATGGCGCAACGCTTGCGCTTGCCCAACAGCATGCTGCAGAGCATCGAATATCGCGCTACGCTCGATGTCGCCGTCAAGCTCGCCGCCGAGATCGCCCAAAGCGGCGATATCGTCTTGCTCAGCCCTGGCTGCACCAGCTATGACGCCTACCAGAACTTTGAAGAACGCGGCGAGCACTTTCGCATGCTAGTGGCCGCCCTTGAAGAGCGCGATTCGTGGCGTTGAAGGCTGCTGAGAAGGCAACTTCGGCGCCGCAAAAACAGCTGCAATTTCAGCGCCGCTCTGTTACACTTAAGCTATAGCAACTCAAAACGCATAGGATGACCGATGCTCATGAAACGACTGCTCTTGCCTGCTGTGCTGGTTGCAGCAGGCTTGCTCCTGGCAAGCTGCGGCTCGCCGCCGCCGCTGGTCTCGGATCGCTACTTGAACGATAGCAGCCTGATCACAGGCGATCCCTGCGATGCGCCGTGCTTTCAAAACATCACCGTCGGCAAGACGACCTTTGCTGATGCGCTGACGCTGATTCGCAACAACGCGCTCTTCAAAGACCTGCAGAGCCAGGATAATCCGCCGCAAGCGGCTTGGAATGCTGCGAACGGCGAACAGTGCTGCCAGATGACTGCCAACGCCGAAACAGGCATCGTGGACGCGCTGCTTGTCCGCGTGGCGCCCGTCATGACCGTTGGCGAGGTGATCGCCAAATATGGCGAGCCGCCTTACGTCTCAGTCTTGCCGCAAGACTACTCTGAGACCGAGACGGCGCTCGGCTTGATCTACCCTGAGCAAGGCAATGTGCTGTGGGTGATGCCAGGCAATGCGCAAAGCACACTGGACGCCTCCGATCCAGTGGTGATCGTGCTTTATCTGAATCCTGCAGACTTCGACAAGCTCTTGGAGACAGCCCAGCTGAATGGCTGGCTCGGCTACGTCTCAGTGAGCGCCTATCGCGCTGCGACGCCGATCCTGACGCCGCGCGTCACGCCCGCGCCGAACTGAGCTGCGCTTGGTTTTCCCACAAAAGCATCCCTTCATCACAGGCGCCGCCCTACTGCGAATATCTCGGGCGGCGCACGCCTTT
>RFIM01000165.1 GCA_003695215.1 Chloroflexota bacterium | reverse complement strand
GACGTTCAGGACGCACGTGATAGATACGCCTGAAGCGCTTGAGCATCTGGCCGCGCAGCTGAAAGCTGCCGCGTGGATCGCTTTCGATACAGAGACGAGCAGCCCAGATGCGAACACTGCAGCTTTGGTCGGCATATCCTTCGCTGTGAGCGCCGAGGATGGCTACTACGTGCCTCTTGGCCACGCGCCTGAGGCAGCCGAGCGCCAATTGCCGCTCGAGCAGGTTGTGGCGGCTATCAAGCCTGCGCTGAGCGATCCGAATATTCACAAAGCGGCGCACAACGCGGCCTTCGATCTGAACGTGCTAGCGCGCTATGGCCTTCAGGTGCAGCCAATCAGCTACGATACGCAGCTGGCTGAGGCGCTCCTCAAGCCTGAGCGCCGCCAAAGCCTGAAGGACTCCGCACGCGTGCGTCTTGGCGTCCGCATGACGCCGATTGAAGCGCTCATCGGCAAGGGCAAGGCGCAAATCAGCATGGATCGTGTGCCTGTGGCGCAAGTGGCGCCTTATGCCGCTGCCGATGCCGTCTTCACCTTCCGCCTGATCGATCTGACGCGCCGCGACCTTAAAGCCGCGAATCTGTGGCATCTTTACGAGCAGATCGAGCTGCCGCTTGTGCCAATCATCGCCGAGATGAACGCCAATGGCGCTCTGATCGACCTGCCTTACTTAGCTGAGCTCAGCCTTGAGTTCACCGAGCGCCTTGCCCAGATCGAGCGCCACATTCAAGAGCTCGTCGGCGAGCCGTTCAACGTCGGCAGCCTGAAGCAACTCAATGCTATCCTGTTCGACAAGCTGAAGCTGCCCAAACGAGGCTTGCGCAAATCGAAACACGGCCTTTCACTGGATTCCGACGCGCTCGAGCGGCTCTACGATCAGCATCCGATCATCCCGCTCTTGATAGAATGGCGCGCTCTGGAGAAGCTGCACAGCACCTATGTGGTCGCTTTGCCGCGCCAAGCCGATGCCCAAGGGCGCGTCCATACGACTTATCGGCAGCTCGGCGCGGTCACAGGCAGGCTCAGCAGCGAGAATCCGAACTTGCAGAACATCCCAATCCGCACGCAGGAAGGTCGGCGTGTGCGGCGCGCTTTCATCGCACCTGAGGGTTGGCAGCTGCTCAGCGCGGATTATAGTCAGATCGAGCTGCGCATTTTGGCGCACTACAGCGGCGATCCTGCATTGCAGCAAGCCTTCCGCGAGGGTCTCGATATTCATCGAGCTACAGCGGCCTTGGTCAGCAACGTGCCTTACGATCAAGTCAGCAAGGCGCAGCGCTATTTCGCCAAGCGCGTGAATTTCGGCTTGCTCTACGGCATGGGCGCGCAGCGCCTAGCGCGCGAGAGCGAGCTGAGCCGCGCTGAGGCAGAGCAGTTCATTCAGAATTACTTCGCCCGACTAGCAGGCGTGCGCCGCTACCTGGACGAGTCGAAGGCGCGCGCGCAGGCGCAAGGGTACCTCGAGACGCTCTTGGGCAGGCGCCGCGATTTCAGCGCCCTGCGCGACGGGCGGCTCTCGGCCGCTGAGCGCGCGCGCATCGAGCGCGAGGCGATCAATATGCCTATTCAAGGTACGGCCGCTGATATCATGAAGTTGGCGATGATCAATTTGCACCGCGCCTTGCGCGAAGACGGCTTCCGCGCGCGCTTGATCCTGCAGGTGCATGATGAGCTGGTGCTAGAGGCGCCTGAGGCTGAATTAGCGCGCCTTGTGCCGTTAGTGCGCGCAGTTATGGAGAGCGCTTATTCACTGAGCGTGCCGTTGCGCGCTGAGGTGAACATTGGCGCCAATTGGGCAGAGATGGAGGCAGCTGATGCGTGGTTGGCGCGCCACTAGACTCTGGGCAACGCTCTGCGGCGTGGCACTGAGCGCTCTGCTGCTCAGCGCCTGCGATCCTGAGCTGCTGTTCACGCCTGTGCCGCCAACTGAGACGCTTTTCATCATGCCTGCTAGCCCGACGATCGCGCCGCGCTTGCCGACCTTGCCCGAAGGCGAGGCCGTTGACGATGCTTTGGCGACTCAAGTGGCGGCCTTTCAGCCGCGCGTGCCGACGCTTGTGCCGAACACAGCCTTCACAGTGACGCCCTTGCCGCCGCCGACCCAAGTCTTCATCAGCCTGCCCTTTGCCATGCCTGATGGCGCCTTGCTGGGAAGCCTGCTCTTTGGCGCGCCAAGGCGCCCTGCGCCCGCAGTTCTGCTGCTGCACGATGCTGATGCCACTAAGGAAGCCTGGCTGCAGGTAGCGCGCACGCTGCAGGCGAGCGGCTTGAACGCGATCGCGCTCGATCTGCGCGGCTTCGGCGAATCCAGCGGCACGCCAAGCTGGACGCGCTCTGTGCAGGACGTCATTGCTGTGCTGGAGCGCCTGCGCAGCCTGCCTAATCTCGATCCGAATCGGTTGTATGTGCTGGGCATCGGCGCAGGCGCAAATATTGCCTTCAGCAGCTGTGCCAGCGCAAGTTTTTGCCGCGCGGCCGCGCTGATCAGCCCGTTGCCCGTGCTAGAAGGCGTGCCGCTTGAGGCAGCTTCAGCAGCTTACGGCGCGCGTCGGCTGTTGATCGCCTATGGACGCGAGGATGCGCGCAGCGCGGCCGCTGTGACGAGCCTTGCGGCGAATTTGGCGGGCGAGCGGCGCATCTTGCCCTATGAAGGCGCGGCTCGTGGTATGATTTTATTGGAAAGCCAGCCAAACTTGATCGAGATCATCGCCCGTTGGCTTTTGGAGTAGCCACGCCGAAAGAGAAAGGTCGCCGTGCCAAAACTGGTCAGTGTCGCTCAAATGCAAGCAATTGAGGCCGCTGCAGACGCGCTGGGCGTCTCCTATGCGCTGATGATGGCACGGGCAGGGCGTGCCACGGCCGATTTGGCGCGCCAGCTTTTGCCGCTTGAGGCGCCGACGCCGCGCATCTTAGTTCTGGTTGGGCATGGCAACAACGGCGGCGATGGCCTGGTGGCAGCGCGGCATTTAGCAGAGCAAGGCGCCAATGTCGCTTGCTATTTAGCGCGCGAGCGCGCTGATGGCTTGGCAGAGGCGGCGCAGAAAGCGGGCGTGACGATCTTGCACGCCGATCTGGATACCTTGCGCCAATTGGCTGCTGCTGCCGATCTGATCGTGGATGCGCTGCTGGGCACGGGCGCCAAGCCGCCTGTACGTGGCACTGTGCGCGAGATTCTGCTGAACGTGCGGCGCGCCTTAGAAGAGCGCTTGGCGCAAAGCCTACTCGATCGCAAGCCGACCAGCTATCCACTGCAGGCCTTGCCCAGCGCCTTGCCGCCAAAGCGACCGCGCATCCTGGCAGTTGACTTGCCCTCGGGCGTGGACGCCGATAGCGGCGCGATCGACGTCGATTGCACGCTGCCAGCTGACGCCACGATCACCTTTGAGGCGGTCAAACATGGCTTGCTGAGCGCCACGGCGGCTGAGTACGTCGGCGCTTTGCACGTCGCGCCGCTGGACTTGCCGCCCGATCTGCCTGAGCTGACGGCGATCCGTCATCATGTGGTAGAGGCGCAGCAGGTTGCTGCGCTCCTGCCGCGCCGTCCATTAGACGCTAACAAGGGCACTTTTGGCAGGGCGCTGATTCTAGGTGGCTCGGAGCGCTACATTGGCGCGGCAGGCTTGGCGGCGCAGGCGGCCTATCGCATTGGCACGGGCTTGGTGACGGTTGCAGCGCCCAAGCCTGTGGTCAGCGCTCTGGCTGCAGCCCTGCCCGAAGTGACCTGGTTGCCTCTGCCAAATGGCAGCGAGGAAGGCGAGAAGACGCTCACTGATGCGGCGATCAGCCTGGCCATGACTGAGGTGCCCGATTACGACGCGCTCTTGATCGGCGTAGGCATGGGGCGCGCCTTCAACGCCTTCGCGCTTATGGAAACTATCCTGACGCAGGCTGAAGGGCAGTTGCCGCCGATGGTCATCGATGCAGACGGCTTGAACATGCTCGCCACGATGAATGAGTGGTGGGCGAAAATTCCGCCGCACACGATCCTGACGCCGCATCCGGGCGAGATGGCGCGCCTTGCCAAGCTGCACACTGAAGATGGCCGATCGCCTGCCCAGCTGGTGCAAGCCGATCGCCTGCGCCTTGCTACCGAGAAAGCAGCGCAATGGCGCTGTATCGTGGTCTTGAAAGGCGCCTTCACGGTCATCGCTGCGCCTGAAGGCGATGTGGCCGTGCTGCCTTTTGCCGAGCCTGCGCTGGCGCGCGCCGGCACAGGCGACGTCCTGGCGGGCATGATCACGGGCTTGTTGGCGCAAGGCTTGCGGCCGTTTGAGGCGGCGCTGAGCGCAGCATACCTGCACGGCCTCAGCGGCCAGCTGGCTGCTGAGCCGACGCCGAGCAGCGTCCTGGCACATGATGTGATCGCGCACTTGCCGCAAGCGCTCGCCGCTTTGGAAAACAGCCGTCGGCTGCGCTAGAATCTCCATTTAATCGAACGTACTTGGGAGATTCCCGATGGATCAGATTGACCTGCTGCAAGGCCTGAATGAACAACAAATTGCGGCGATCACGGCGCCGCCCACGGCCACGCTAGTGATCGCCGGCCCTGGCAGCGGCAAAACAGCCGTGCTGACGCGCCGAGTCGCCTATTTGGTCGGCCAGCTGGGCGTGCCGCCATACCAGATCATGGCGGTCACCTTCACCAACAAGGCTGCGCGCGAGATGCAAGAGCGCATCCAGCGGCTGCTCGGCCAGCAAATCAACGGCTTGACCATCGGCACTTTCCACGCCATCTGCGCACGCATCCTGCGCCGCGAAGCAGCGCACGTCGGCATCTCGCCGAGCTTCACTATCTACGATACCGAAGATCAGCTCAGCCTTGTGCGCATGGCCTTAGCAGAGCTCGGCTTGGATGAGGAGCGCAGCGCGCCACGGCGATTCCTGAGCGCGATCTCGAACGCCAAGAACGAGCTGATCACGCCTGAAGCCTATCCGCGCGGCAACTTCAACGACCGTCAGGTCGCGCAGGTTTACGAACGCTATCAGGCGCTGCTCAGCGCGGCGAAGGCGCTTGATTTTGACGACCTGCTGCTGTATTGCGTCGCCCTTTTTCGCGATCACGCCGCGATTCGCCGCGATTATCAAGCGCGCTATGCGCATATTCTGGTGGATGAATTTCAAGATACCAACACGGCGCAATATGAGCTGGTGCGGCTGCTAGCAGGCGCGCAAGGCAATCCGTTCTGCGTCGGCGATCCCGATCAAAGCATTTACCGCTTTCGCGGCGCGGATTATCGCAATTTGGCGCGCTTCCGAAGCGATTATCCGCACGCCAAGCTGATCCTGCTCGAGCAGAACTACCGCTCGCATCAGATCATCTTGGACGCAGCAATGGCGATCATCGATAAGAACCCTGATCGCGTGCGCAAGCGCTTGTACTCAACGCGCCGCGACGGCGCCAAGATCGTCTTGAAGCAGCTGAGCGATGACGACGACGAAGCCCAGTACGTTGTCTGGACGATCCGCGAGGCTGTGCAGCAAAGGCGCTACGCCTATCGCGATTGCGCCGTGATGTTCCGCACGAATGCGCAATCGCGTGTGCTGGAGGAGACCTTTGTGCGCGCGGGCGTGCCTTACAAGCTGATCGGTGGCGCGCCCTTCTACAGCCGCCGCGAGATCAAGGACTTGCTGGCCTACCTGCGCGCCATTCAGAACCCGAGCGATGATGTCAGCTTGCGGCGTATCATCAACACGCCGCCGCGCGGCATCGGCAAGACGACTCTAGCAAAATTAGAAGAATGGGCCCTCGCGCGCAATCAGAGCCTCTCGGATGCGCTCGGCGCGCTGCGCAGCGGGCAGCCTTCGCCATTCAGCGGCAAGGCGCTCGGCGCGCTAGAGAGCCTGGCCGCTATGCTGGATGTTTGGCGCAACCTGCGCGATAGCATGCCGATTGGCGTCCTGCTGGGCGATGTGTTGGATCAGACCGATTACCTGAAGTATATCAATGATGGCACGCCTGAAGGCCGAGAGCGGCTTGAGAACGTCCAAGAGCTGCTGCGCGTGGCAGAGGCACAAGGCGATAAGCCTTTGGCGCTCTACCTTGAAGAGATCGCGCTGCTCTCAGACGTGGACACGCAAGACGACTCGGGCGATCATGTGGTTTTGCTGACCTTGCACGCCGCCAAAGGCTTGGAATTTCCCGTTGTCTTCATCGTCGGCTTAGAAGAAGGCTTGCTGCCTCATGCGCAGTCTCTGGAAGATGAAGAGCAGCTGGCCGAAGAGCGCCGCTTGATGTACGTCGGCCTGACGCGCGCCAAGGATCAACTCTACTTGACTTGGACGCTGCGGCGCGTCGGCTATGGCGGCGGCTTGGGCGAGCGGACGCTGGCCTCGCGCTTCTTGGAAGATATCCCGCCTGAGCTGACGGTGGGCTCGCCTGTGCCGAAGCGCAGCGCTAGCGCAGCCTTCACGGCCCGCAGCAGCGACGATCGCGCCCTGCCGCCGCGCCCTGCTTGGCGCCTGCCAACAACCTCACAGCCTGCGGCGCCGCGCCCCGAGCTTCCGCCGCGCAGCGCCAACATCAGCACCAGCAGCCTGTATCGCAGCGGACAGCGCGTCTATCACGATAGGCTCGGCCCAGGCGTGATCATCGCTAGCCGTTTCGTGGATGGCGACGAGGAGCTTGATATCCGCTTCGAGAAGCACGGCCTGAAGCGGCTCTTCGCCAGCATTGCGCCGCTCAGGATGCTGGACGATGAGTGAAGAGCGCTACGTCTATCACATCACTACGCGCAGCTCATGGCATAGCGCACAGGCTGAAGGCGTTTACCGCGCCGAGTCACTAGAGCGGCAAGGCTTCATTCATCTCTCGCGCGCTGCGCAGGTCTACCGTGTGGCGAACGCGCTCTATCGCGGCGCTACTGACCTGGTGCTACTGACCGTAGATACGGCCGAGCTTGGCGCTGCGCTGCGCTACGAGCCTGCTGATCCGAGCCTGCCAACCGAGACAGCTGAGACAGAGCTTTTTCCGCATTTGTACAGCACTTTGCCCATCAAAGCAGTGATCGCCGTCCAGCCGCTTGTGCCGAAAGCGGATGGCAGCTTCGGCGCAGATTGAACGCTGCAATCATGCGCATCTGAGGAGCGCTGAGACGAGATGAGCGAACCTGCCTTGTTTCTGGAGCCTATTCTGCGTCGGCTGAATCCATTTTGGCAGGGCAAGCCGTTGATGCGCTTACCTGAATTCAGGCGTTGGGCGTTCCAAGCGGTGTTGCAGCGCCTAGAGCACGGCTTGGCAAAAGCAACTGTGCTGAGTGGGCCGCGTCAAGTGGGCAAAAGCACGCTAGTGCTGCAAATCATCCAGCATCTGCTTGCAGAAGGTGTGGCGCCTGAGCGCATTCTATATGTTCAATTCGATGAGCTGACTGAAATTCTCAGGCTCAGGCAGCCGATCTTACAAATCGTGGATTGGTTCGAGCAGCACATTCTGGGCAAGACTTTGAATGAAGCCGCACAGGCAGGTCAGCAGGTCTACCTGTTTCTGGATGAAGTCCAGAATCTGAACGAATGGGCGCCGCAGCTGAAGCACTTGGTAGATACCAGCGATGTGCGGGTGCTAGTGACAGGTAGCTCTGCGCTGCGCATTGAACAAGGGCGCGATAGCTTAGCAGGGCGGATCACAACGCTGGAGATGGGAACGCTCTTCCTGCGCGAGATCATGGCAATTCGGCACGAAGGCAGCTTGCCTGCTTTGTTGCCGTTGAATGGGCTCTCGCCACTGCGCGAACGCGCCTTTTGGGACGAATTGCGCGCCTTCGGCATGCGCTATGCTGCGCTGCGCGACCGCACTTTTGCAGCTTTTTCTGAGCGCGGCGCCTATCCGATTGCCCATGCGCGCGCGGACGTGACTTGGGCAGAACTCGCCGATCAGCTGAATGAAACAGTCATACGGCGCGCTATCGTACATGATTTGCGGCTTGGGCCAAGAGGCACCAAGCGCGATCCACAACTGCTCGAGGCGCTCTTCCGCCTTGCCTGCCGCTATGCAGGCCAAGCGCCAAAGGCTGCCCACTTCGTCGAAACATTGAAGCAGATTCTGAGCGCCAACATTAGCCCCAAGCGCGTCCTCGCCTATTTGAGTTTCCTGGACGGCACATTATTGCTGCGCCTTGTTGAGCCGTTGGAAATACGCTTGAAGCGCCAACGCAACCCTGCCAAAATTTGCCTCTGCGATCACGCCTTGCGCGCCAGCTGGCTGCAAGAAATTGTGCCACTCGATCCACAAGGCTTGGCGCGGAATACGCATCTGCGCGATCTGGCGGGGCATCTGGCTGAGAGCGTTGTGGGCTATTTTTTGAAGTCCATCACCAATGTCGACTTGGCTTACTTCCCTGAACGACACGGCGAGCCTGAAGTCGATTTCGTGCTGAGTGTTGGAGAACAGCGCATTCCAATCGAAGTGAAGTATCGCACGCGTGTTGAACCAAACGCGCTCAGCGGCTTGCGGCACTTTTTGGATAAGCCGATTTACCAAGCGCCATTTGGTGTGCTGGTAACACTCACTGATGAGATCGTTGTGGACGATCCGCGCCTTGTGTGCTTGCCGCTCTCAACGCTATTGCTGATGCGCTAGCGCAGCTCAGCACTCATCAGGCTCATGACGGCGCGGCACGGTCTGCAAGCGCGCTGCAACGCGCTGGATGATCGCTTCAGCGACAGCGCTTTTGGTCTGCTGAGGCAACGAGATAGCGCTGCCATCGGCGCTGAGAATAGTGACGATGTTGGTATCGGCGCCAAAGCCTGCGCCTGGCTGGCTGACGTCGTTGGCTACGATGTAATCTGCGTGCTTTTTCTCCAGCTTGCTGCGCGCGTTTTTGAGCAAGTCGCGCGTTTCAGCCGCAAAACCGACCAAGACGTGCGGCCTGCCTGTTTGCAGGCGCCGCTCGCCCACTGTGGCTAGGATGTCCACAGTGGGCACTAGCGTCAGCTGCAGCGCCTTGCCCGTCTTCTTGAGCTTATGCTCAGCGGTCTCTTCAGGGCGATAATCAGCGACTGCCGCTGCCATGATCAGCGCGTCGGCTTCAGCTGAGTACGTCAGCACTGCCTCGAGCATCTCCTGGGCGCTCTCGACCAGCACAAGCTCGACGCCATAAGGCACAGGCAGCTCGTTCGGCGTCGCGATCAGCGTGACGTGCGCGCCGCTATCCAAAGCTGTCTGCGCAATAGCGTAGCCTTGCTTGCCTGAAGAGCGGTTAGTGATGAAGCGCACAGGATCAAGCGCCTCGCGCGTGCCGCCGGCCGTCACCACAATGTGCCTATCGTGCAAGGCGCCCCACTCGCGCCCGAGCGCGCGCCGCACCGCGCCGAGCAATGTCCAGACCTCAGGTAAGCGCCCGCGCCCAACCATGCCCGAGGCCATGCGCCCGACCTCAGGCTCGATCACCTCCATGCCCAGCTCGCGCAGGCGCGCCACATTTGCTGCAACTGCAGCGCTCTCGTACATGCTGCCATCCATAGCGGGCGCGATCAAGATCGGGCATTTCGCAGCCAGGGCTGTGATGCACAGCAAATCGTCGGCGAAGCCATGCGCCAATTTGGCGATATGCTGCGCCGTTGCAGGTGCGATCAGGATCAGATCGGCGCCTTCCGCCAAACCGACATGCGCCACGTGCGTCGGCAAGCTTTCGCCGCCTGCTGTGCGCCATAAATCGGTGTATACAGCGCGCCCTGTGACTGCCTCAAAGGTCAGCGCTGTCACAAAGCGCGTGGCCGCTTCGGTCAAGATCACGTCCACATCAGCGCCCGCCTGGGTCAATTTGCTGGCAAAATCGGCAGCTTTATAAGCAGCAATGCTGCCCGTCACGCCTAGCACAATCCGCTTGTACTCTAAGATCGAAATACGCTCTACAGTCATGCAGTCCTACCATGCCGCACAGGGCCTCATCGCAAAGTCTGCGCTTATTTTACACGCCTTCGGCGCCGCACAGGATACTCCGTGCGCAGCACGGCCCAGAAGATCAGCCCTGAGGCGAAAGGCAGCCAGGCGCTGCCAAAGCCTGCCACGATCACATACAGCAGCTGGCCAACGGGGAAAAAAGCGCCACTGGCGGCGTCAAAAGCGAGGATTCCGAAAAAGATCAGCGGCCCGACCAGCAAGACGTACGTGAGCAGGCTCGGCGCGCTGAAGGTGATTTGCGCTAAGATGGACGGATCGCTCTCAGGCTGTTGGAAGTGCAGCGCCCACAGGCAGAAAGCGAAGATGGCTGCAGGCAAGAGCAGCTCTAGGGCAGGTATCCTGTTGTTGAGGAGGCCAATCAGCAGGCTGAGGAACAGCGGCACGCCGCAGGCGATCATCTCCCACCATAGTAGGCTCAGGCTGAGTTCGCGCAGCACCTCAAAGCGCGGCATGAAGAAAGCATACAAAGCGCCGAGCGCCACTAATGGGATGATTAGATAAAGTTGCGCTGTTTGGCGCGCGGGCACTTCCCAGCCGATGCTCGGCTGCGCAGGATACCACGCCGCCCAGATGCCCCAAGCAATGCCGACTAGCGCCGCGCAGCCTAGCGCCAACAAGGGCGGCATTTTGCCGCGCATCACGTACATAAAGAGCATCAGCGCCAGGAAGGCCGCGCCGACCTGCAGCCCAAGCACGCGCACGATCAGGCCAATCGGCATGTTGTGGAAGGCGCCATGATTGACAATCGAGCCGCTTAGCAAGCCGTAAATGCCACACGCCAAGCCAATGGCTGCAGGCGTGTGTACCTGGAAGCGCACGATCACGTCCAGCAGGAAGCCGCCAAGCGCTACGTACATCACAGCTAGCACAAGCCATTCGTACCAGGCGCGTGCCGTCGGATTCTGCCAGACTACAATCTCAGAGAAGGTCAGCAAGGTCAAGCCGAAGACCAAGCGCAGCCGCCAAATTGAGAGGCGCGCTCGCGGCCTGAAATTCTGGCGCAGCCGCCTGAGCGCTTCGCCCAGGCGGCGCGGTGCCTGAGTGCTTTGTGCTTCTGCCATCAGCGCCGCCGCAGCCTTTCTCAGTCGCTCAGCCCTAGCACACGGATGTCATCGCTCGATCCAGGCGGATTGTAGCGCCCAATCAGCACCCAGAAGAGCAAATTGAAGAGAATGGCGCTGAAAAGCGCCACGTTCAGCGTGTTGTAGGCGACGATGCGCGCGCGCTCCACGTATTGCGGCAAGGCGCAGCGCCCGAAGAGCGTGTATGGGCACTCGCCCGACATGCGGAAGATGCCGTAGGCGCTCACGATGTAAATGCCGAACAACACAAAGAAAAAGGTGATGCGCCGCTTCTTCGCCTCAGTGCGCTGCACCAACATCAGCAGACTCGCTAACAAGGCGAAGAGCAGCAACGCGCCGCCTGCATTGATCACCTCAGTTGCTCCAAAGCAGTTTTCGCTCAGATTCTCCGCTCAGAGTTTCGCGCAAGGCTGAGCTTTTTGCCAAAGCGCTTAGCGCAGCCGCTGCATCAATTTCTTGTACGGATCGCTGCCTGGCTTGATGGTCACTTCACGAGCGCGTCCGCCATCTTTAGGCGCGCCGAGTATGCCCAACTCGCCTAGCAAATCCATCAGCCTTGCCGCGCGCGGATAGTCAATCGCCAGGCCGCGCAGCAAGATCGAAGTGCTCGCCTCGCCGCGCCGCACCACTAGATCGATTGCTTCTTCCAGGAGCGGATCGCGCTTGCCCAACGCCTCACGGCGCGAGACGCCGCGATCCCATGGCGCCCGTCTCTCCGAATCAGCTGCAGCCTGACCGCGCTCAGCTGCCCATTGCCGCCAATAGGCGACTACAGCCTCGACCTCTTCATCGCTCACAAAGCAGCCCTGCACGCGGCGCGGCAGAGCCGCGTCAGGTGCCAGGTAGAGCATATCGCCGCGCCCTAAGAGCGTTTCCGCGCCGACGTGATCCAAAATCACCCGCGAATCCACGTTCGAAGCGACTGCGAACGAGATGCGCGCTGGGAAGTTCGCCTTGATCAAGCCTGTGATGATCTCCGTGCTAGGACGCTGTGTGGCAATGACCAGGTGAATGCCAACAGCGCGCGCCATTTGTGCCAAGCGCGTGATCGTGCGCTCGACCTCCTCAGGTCGGCTCAGCATCAGGTCGCCGATCTCGTCGGCGATGATGACGATGTACGGCAGGTGTTCGGCAGCGCGTTGTGCGCCAAGATTGCGATTGTAGGCCTCGATGTTGCGCGCGCCTTCAGCCTCGAGCAAACGGTAGCGCCGATCCATCTCGCGCGTCGCCCAGCGCAGCACCTCCACAATCTGCTCAACATCTGTCTCGACGGGCCCAAGCAGGTGTGGCAAGCCGTTGAAGCGCGAAAGCTCCACAATCTTCGGGTCGAGCAGGATCAATTTCAGGCGATCAGGCAGGTTGTTCATGATTAAGGCCACGATCATCGCCGTGATGCACACGGACTTGCCTGAGCCGGTTGTGCCAGCGATCAGCAAGTGCGGCATTTGCGCCAAATCGGCCACGACCGACTCACCAGCTACGTCTCGGCCGAGCGGCACAGTCAAAGGCGCCTCGCGGATGCTGCCATCAGGCTCAGCTTGGCGGAACGTCTTGACAAAGGCCTCGCTCTCCATGACGGGACGCAGCGCCACAAGGCTTGGCTTGCGGTTTGGCACCTCAATGCCCATGTAAGAATGCCCTGGCACATAAGGCTGAATGCGCAGCCGTTTCGCCGCCAGCGCTAGCGCCAGATCGCGCTCTAGCGCCATGATCTTGTTGACGCGCACGCGCTGCACAACCACCTCGCCGCTCTCAGTGGTCACCTCGCGGAATGGCTGCACTGCATACTGCGTGACTGTCGGCCCGACCCTCACGTCCACGACTTCGACGTCAATGTCGAATTCCAGGAGCGTCTCTTCAATGATGCGCGCGTTGGTGTTGATCTCTTGCTCACTAGGTTTCTCCAGGTCGGTATCTTGGAGCAAGGTGAGCGGCGGCAAGTTCGGGCGCGGATAGCTGACGCGCAATTCTTGGAAGGCTTCTACGCGGAACTGGCGGCGCTGACGCTCAGGGCGCGGCGCTGCAATCGGAGCGCTGGGCAGCGGCGTGCTAGGCGCCTTGATCGGCGCAATTGGGCT
>RFIM01000164.1 GCA_003695215.1 Chloroflexota bacterium | reverse complement strand
TGGCCTATCGGCTCTATAGCATTTGCGAGCGCAAGGGATGGGCCGAGCTCGGCTTTTGGTACAACGCGTTGGTCAGCAGCTGGCTGCACATCGTGGTGCGGGCCGCGCAAGAGCGGGAAGAGCAAAAGCAAGGCAAATTGATATGAGCTGACGGTCAGGGCGAAGGCGGCTTGTTCTCCTTTCCCAAAGGGCAGGGAAAGGAGAACAGAATTGTCGGTGCGCGTCTGCCTTGAGCTATGGCTCGGGCTTGTTTTCGCCGTTGGCGGATTCGCGGATGCGCACAGTTGGCGGTCGGTTGCGCACGCGGCGCATGATGTTCTCCTGCAAGTTGGCGCGGCGCAGCTCCTGCAGGATGGCGGCGGTTTTATCGGGCGGGAGGCCTTCTTTCATGACGCGTTCAGCGGCGGCGCGGGCTTCCTGGGCCTTCTTGATATCCAGCTCGTAGGTGGATTCAGCCGTATCGGCCAGGACGATCACGCGCTCTGGGCGCACTTCAACGACGCCGCCATAGATGATGAAGCTTTCTTCAGCGTTGCCTTTGCGCACGCGCAGCTCGCCGAAGCCGAGCGTGGCCAAGAGGGCGGCGTGGCCTGGCAAGATGCCCATCTCGCCTTCAGAGCCTGGCAGGATCACGGCGTCGGCGTAGGGTTCGCTGAAGAGCGGGCCTTCTTGCGTGACGATATCTACACGAATTGGCATAATCTGTCCTTTTGTGTGTGAGCCAGCAGCCGCGCGCCAGGCACGGCTGCTGTGCGCTCAGATTTCGCCTTTTGCCTTGGCTTCTTCGTAGCGCTCGAGCACGTCATCGATCGGGCCTGCCATGTAGAACATCTGCTCGGGCACGTGATCCAGCTCGCCGTTCAAGATCATGCGGAAGCCGCGGATGGTCTCCTTGATGGGCACATAGCGGCCTTCGCGGCCTGTGAAGCGCGCTGCCACGAACATCGGCTGAGTCAGGAAGCGCTGCACGCGGCGGGCGCGCGCCACCAGAATTTTATCCTCAGCGGGCAGCTCTTCAATGCCGAGGATGGCGATGATATCCTGCAAGTCCTTATAGCGCTGCAAGACGCGCTGGACTTCGCGGGCGGTGTTGTAGTGATCTTCGCCGACGAAGGCGGGATCGAGCAGGCGGCTGGTGCTGGCCAGCGGGTCGACGGCGGGGAACAAGCCTTGGGCGGCTAGCTCGCGTTCCAGGGCGATCGTGCCGTTCAGGTGGGTGAAGGTGGCCACGGGCGCAGGGTCGGAGTAGTCGTCGGCAGGCACATAGACGGCTTGCATGGACGTGATCGAGCCGACTTTGGTGGAGGCGATGCGCTCCTGCAAGTTGCCCATCTCATTGGCCAGGGTCGGTTGATAGCCGACGGCGGAGGGCATGCGGCCGAGCAGGGCCGAGACTTCCGAGCCGGAGAGTGAGAAGCGGAAGATGTTATCGATGAAGAGCAGCACGTCCTTGCCTTGATCGCGGAAATACTCGGCGTGTGCCAGGCCTGTCAGGCCGACGCGCAGGCGGACGCCTGGCGGCTCGTTCATCTGGCCGAAGACCATGACGGTGCTATCGATGACGCGGTAGGTATCTTTCATCTCATAGTAGAGTTGAGTGCCTTCGCGGGTGCGCTCGCCGACGCCTGCGAAGACCGAGACGCCGCTGTGGACGGCGGCGACGGAGCGGATCAGCTCGGAGATGATGACGGTTTTGCCTGTGCCTGCGCCGCCGAAGACGCCCATTTTGCCGCCTTTGGTGAAGGGCGCGATCAGGTCGATGACCTTGATGCCCGTCTCGAACATCTCTGGGCGCGTGGTCAGGTCTTCGAAGTTTGGCTTGGGGCGATGGATCGGGTAGTAAGTATCCGAGACGACAGGGCCGCGCTGGTCAATGGGGCGGCCGAGCACATTGAAAAGGCGTCCGAGGGCGGGCGGGCCGACGGGCACAGAGATGGGCGCGCCTGTGGCATAAGCGACCATGCCGCGCGCCAGGCCATCAGTGCTATCCATAGCCACTGTGCGCACACGATGATTGCCGAGGTGCATCTGCACTTCGAGGATCAGATCGTCCTTGCCTTCTAGGGGCACGCGGATAGCGTCGTAAATCTCAGGCAGCGGGCTTTCTGGCGGGAACTCGACGTCCACTACGGCGCCTAGAATTTGCGCCAGCCTGCCTTGCACTTCATTGGGATTTGCCATAGCTCTCTGCTTTCCTAGTGTGTATGGGTCTTGATTGCTTCACGGGCGTCAGCGGCGGCTGCATCTGCGGCCACTTGGGCGCGCAAGGCTTCAACGCCGCCGACGATATCCAGGATTTCTGCGGTGATCGCCGCTTGGCGCGCCTTGTTGTAGCTCAAGGTCAGATCGTCGGCGAGCGCCTTGGCGTTATCAGAGGCGTTGCGCATGGCGACCATGCGCGCGCTGTGTTCGCTCGCCTGGCTTTCCAGCACGAGCTCCAACAAGATGTTCTCGACGAATTTGGGCACGATTTCCTCAAGGATAGCGGCGGCGCTCGGCTCGAAGATGTAGTCGGCGATGCGGCTCTCGGGCTTTTCCATCATCTTCAGGTAATCGGGCCGATTGAGCGCGCTCTGCTCATCAAAAGCCAAGGGCAGCAGGCGCTGCACCATTGGCTTTTGGGCCAAGGTATTGATGAATTCGGTATAGGCGACGTAGACTTCGTCAGCGTAGCCTTTGAGGAAATCTTCGACCAGCACTTGGCGGATCGGGCGCAGGGCCTCGATCGTCCACCAAGCGGGCAGGCCGATGAATTCAGCCTCGACATTCTCGCGCAGGCGCACTAGGGCATCGCGGCCTTTGCGCCCAACAGCGACCCAGCGCACAGGCCGCCCGAGGTGTTGGGCGAATTGGCGCGCCACGCGAATCACGTTGGTGTTATAGGCGCCTGAGAGGCCGCGATCGCTGGTGATCAGGCAGATGGTGACTGTGCCGACTTGCTCGCGGCGCGTCAAGAGCGGGTGCAAGGCTGCCACAGAGCCGCTCGAGCTGGCGATATCCGTCAGCACTTGCATGGCTGTGTTGGCGTAGGCACGCGCCGAGAGCGCCTGTGCTGTGGCGCGGCGCACCTTGGAGGCGGAGACCGCCTCTAGGGCCATAGTGATCTGCCGAATGTTCTTGACCGAGCGAATGCGGCGTTTGATCTCACGTGGATTGGGCATAACTGACCTCGCTTAGGCCTTCGCCGCGTGTGTTTGCTGCCACTGCGCGTTGAAGTCTTCCAGGGCGCGCTTGAGCAGGTTCTCCATCTCATCGGTCAGGTCATATTTGGTCTCAGGGCTGTTGATGCTGCTGGCAATTTGCGGGTAGAGCGTGTTGACGTAGCGCAAGAATTCCTGGCGCCATGCGTTGATCTGGGCCACAGGGATTTGATCCAAGTAGCCGCGGGTGCCTGCGTAAATCAGCATGACTTCGTCGGCCAAAGGCACAGGGTTGTACTGCGGCTGCTTGAGCAGCTCGGTCAGGCGCATGCCGCGATCCAGCTGCATTTGTGTGGCGCGGTCGAGATCGGCGCCGAATTGGGCGAAGGCGGCCAAGGCACGGAACTGCGAGAGCTCGCCTTTCATGCGGCCGGCGAATTTCTTCATCGCCTTGCGTTGCGCATCGCCGCCAACACGGCTGACCGAGATACCGACGTTGATGGCAGGCCGCTGGCCTGCGTTGAACAAGTCCGTCTCCAGGAAGATTTGCCCGTCAGTGATCGAGATCACATTGGTTGGGATGTAGGCTGAGACGTCGCCGAGCAGCGTCTCGATGATCGGCAGGGCGGTCAGGCTGCCGCCGCCACGTGCCTCTGAGAGCCGCGCCGCGCGCTCCAGGAGGCGGCTGTGCAGGTAGAAGACGTCGCCTGGGTAGGCTTCACGGCCTGGCGGGCGGCGCAAGAGCAGCGAGACCTGGCGGTAGGCCCAGGCGTGCTTGGAGAGATCATCATAGATGATCAGCGCGTCCTTGCCATTTTCCATGAACCACTCGCCGATGGCGCAGCCGGAGTAGGGCGCCAGGTACTGCAGCGTCGCCGACTCGGAGGCGGAGGCGACCACAATGGTGGTGTATTCCATAGCGCCGTACTGCTCTAGTGTGGCGCGCACGGCTGCCACCTGGGCTTCCTTCTGCCCGATGGCCACATAGATGCAGTAGACGTTCTGCCCGCGCTGGTTGATGATCGTGTCGAGCGCGATAGCCGTCTTGCCGGTTTGGCGGTCGCCAATGATCAGCTCGCGCTGCCCACGCCCAATGGGGAACATGGCATCAATGGCCAAGATGCCTGTCTGCAGCGGCGTATCCACGTCTTGGCGCTCGATCACGCCAGGCGCAATGCGCTCCACGTTGTAATATTCGGTCGCTTGGATCGGCCCTTTGCCATCAATTGGCTGACCAAGCGCATTGACTACGCGCCCAACCAAGCCCATGCCCACTGGCACTGAGACAATGCGCCCTGTGCCGCGCACCTCATCGCCTTCGCGGATGTGCGTATAATCGCCCATGATGATGATGCCGACGTTGTCATCCTCAAGGTTGAAGGCGATGCCCAAAGTGCCGTTTGAAAACTCAACCAGCTCGCTCAGCTTGACGGACGGCAAACCTGTGGCGCGAGCGATGCCATCGCCGACTTCCTTCACATGCCCGATCTCTACTGAGCGAATAGTCGGTTGCCAGCTCTTGAGCTGCTCAAGCAGCGATTCTGCAAAATTGGTGCTGTTGCCCGATGGTGACATTCTATAGCTCCCCATGGAATCCAGTCAGAACGAGAGTGTGCTGCGCCGCAATTCTACCACAAGGCAAGGCGCGCTTGGCAGAGCTTGGCGCAAAAAGGCTGCATAAAGTGTAAACCGAGCGGCTGAGAATTGCAATTCTGCGCTAGCGGTAGCTTTGCCTTTCAAGCGCGCTCGCCGAAACTGACGTTTACCAAACGCGATCTCAGCGATAGGGATGCAGACCTACCAATTTAGGTTAGAATGTTAGATCAAGAATGATTCGTCTTCTGGCTTCTGAGGGGGGAACCATGGCTCTGCGCCCTACTCGCCTGATGGCACTGCTGCTGTGCGCACTGCTGATAGCTGCTTTGCTGCCTGAGGCGCCTATCAGCCGTGCCGCGCCACTTGAACCTATCGCGCCAATTATTCCTGCCATCCAGACAGGCTCAAACTGGACAGGCTCTTACTTCCCGAACCGCACGCTCTCAGGCACGCCTGCCTTCACCCGCATCGACCCTGCTATCGTTTTCAACTGGGGCCCAAATTCGCCCGGGCCAGGCATTGGCGTGCAGAATTGGTCAGCGCGTTGGCAGGGCGTGCAGTACCTGAACGCCGGCACCTACCGCCTGACCGTGCGCGTTGATGACGGCGTCCGCATTTACGTCAACGGGCAGCTGGTCATCGATGAGTGGCGTGAGCAAGCGCCGACCACCTTCACGCGCGATATTCAAGTCTCGGCGGGCGTCTATGCCTTCCAGATCGATTACTTCCAGGCGCTCGGCGATGCCAGCATCTCCTTCTACTGGGAGTTCATCCAGACTCAAAGCAGCGCTTGGACGGCGCAGTATTTCAATAATATGTTTCTGAGCGGCGCGCCCGTGCTAACGCGCCTTGAGCCGCGCATTGAGCACTTCTGGGGCCTAGGATCGCCTGATCCGTTCGTAGTGCCCGCTGACCGCTTCAGCGCACGCTACACAGCCACATTGGCCTTCCAAGCAGGCGTCTATCGCTTTGTCCTGGCAGGCGATGACGGCGTACGGCTGTTCATCAACGACATTTTGGTCATTGACCAGTGGCGGCGACAAAGCCTAACAGCCTACAGCATCGACGTCACTTTGGCGGCCGGCTTGCACACCATCCGCGTGGAATATTATGAAGATACTGAGCAAGCTGCTGTGCGCTTGACTATCGATCTGGCCATTGGCTCGCCTTTCGGCGCACAATCGGATTTCTGGTATGGCGAGTACTACGCCAATCCGAACTTGAGCGGTGTGCCTGCCTTTTTGCGCAACGACGGCTCTAGCGGCATCAACTTCAATTGGAACGCCGCGCCGCCGCGCCCAGGCTTCCCGCGCGATTACTTCTCAGCCCGCTGGACGCGCCGTATCTGCACGCCAGGCCGCCCAACGCGCTTCTTCCTCTACGTAGATGACGGCGCGCGCTTCTACATCGATAACACGTTGATCATTGACGCCTGGGGCCTGATCCCGGATACGGTCTATCAGCGCTTCGTGGACCTGACGGCAGGCTGTCACGATCTGCGCTTGGAGTATCAACAACAGACCCTTCAGAGCTTCATCGTGCTGACCTGGGATCCGCCCGATGCGCAGGTGCCGCCTTTCCCGATTCCGAACGTGGTACCTGGCAGTGGCGGGCAGACTCTCACACAGGTGGTTGGCCTGGTGGCCAATGCCAGTCAGCTGAACGTGCGTGCCGCTGATAACACGGCTTCGGCTATCCTAGGACAAATTCAGCGGGGCACGTTGGTGACGATTCTAGGGCGCAATGCTGCCGCAACCTGGTTGCGCATTCGCACGCCGAGCGGCCTGGTCGGCTGGGTGAATGCGGGTTTCATCCAGACT
>RFIM01000163.1 GCA_003695215.1 Chloroflexota bacterium | reverse complement strand
CTGGAAGGCATGGCTTGCGGCGTGCCTGTGCTGACCTCAAATGTCTCTTCATTGCCTGAGGTCGCAGGCGACGCCGCGCTTATGGTCGATCCGCACTCAGTCGAAGCGATTCGCGCAGGCTTGCTGACGCTGCTTGAGGAGGATTCAGCGGCGCGCGCAGCGCGCGTGGCGCGTGGCTTCGCCCAAGCGCAGCGCTTCACTTGGCAAGCTGCTGCACAGCAGCTGAAGGCGCTCTACGCGCAGCTGAGCTAGTGCACTTTGCGCAGCGCGGCGCGCACGCGCTCGCCAAAGTCGGCGCAGCTGAGCGTCGGCAGGTTCGGCTCAGCGATATCGGCTGTGCGCGCGCCGACTTCAAGCGCACTCTGCACAGCAGCTTCAAGCGCAGCCGCTTCTTCGGGCAAATTCAAGCTGTGCCGCAAAAGCATCGCCGCGCTCAGAATCGTGCCAGTTGGATTAGCGATGCCCTTGCCTGCGATATCCGGCGCGCTGCCATGTATCGGTTCGTAGACGCCAAAGGTGCCTTCGCCTAGCGAAGCTGACGGCAACATACCCAGCGAGCCTGCTAGCACAGCCGCCTCGTCAGTCAAAATATCGCCGAACATATTCTCGGTCACGATTACGTCAAAGCGCGAAGGCGTGCGAATCAGCTGCATGGCGAAGGAATCGACCAAAGCGTGTTCCACTTGCACCTCAGGGAACTCAGCTGCCACTTGTGTAACTGTGCGCTGCCACAGCCGCGAACTCGCCAAGACGTTCGCCTTGTCCACTGAGGTCAGGTGCTTGCGGCGCGCCTGTGCAGCACGGAAAGCCACACGGGCCACGCGCTGCACTTCTGCCACAGTGTAGATCATGGTATCGTAGGCCGTATCGCCATCACCTTGCTCTTGGCGCGCGCCAAAATAAGCGCCGCCCGTCAGCTCACGCACGAAGAGCATATCCACGCCTTCTAAAAGGTCGGCGCGCAGCGGCGCATGCCGCGCCAACATCGGATAGGCGCGCACAGGACGCAAGTTGGCGAATAAGTTGAAATGCCGACGCAAGCGCAGCAAGCCTTGCTCAGGGCGCACTTTGGCGCTCGGATCTGACCATTTCGGCCCGCCAACAGCGCCGAGCAGCACGGCATCGCAATTTTCGCACAACGCCTGCGTCTCAGCAGGGAAAGGATCGCCTGTGGCATCAATGGCACAGCCGCCGAAGAGCGCCTCTTGGAAGGTGAAAGTGTGCCCGCCAAGCGCAGCAATTTCTTGCAACAGAGCCACAGCAACAGCCGTGACTTCCGTCCCGATGCCGTCGCCGCTCAGCACGGTGATAGTAGCTTGCATGATCAAACTCTGCCTTGTTGAAAAATGCCTTGCGCGCCAAAGTATACCGCGCAGCTAGGCTTGGCGCGCAACTTCCCACGCCAGATGGTTCAGCTCGGGCAGGATCAACGACTCGACCGCTAATCTGACCGCTTTGGGCGAGCCTGGCATGCTGACGATCAGCTTGCCGCGATAGACGCCTGCAGTCGCACGGCTGAGCATGGCTGCTGCGCCGACCTGCTGATAGCTGAGCATTCGGAATAGCTCGCCGAAGCCACTGAGCGTCTTCTCCAGCTTGCGCGCGATCACGTCATAAGTGGTGTCGCGTGGTGCGATGCCCGTGCCGCCATTGAAGAGCGCGATCTGCAGCGCTGCAATGCCAACTAGCTCCTCAAGCACTGCCTCAACTTGCGCAGGCTCATCGCGCACAAGGCGGTAGGCCGCAATGCGATGCCCGAGCGACTCAAAGGTCTGGCGCAACCACTGACCGTTCTCGTCGGTCTCAGGCGTGCGCGTATCGCTGACCGTAACAATGCCCAAAGTGACCGCGCCGCGCCCTGCGCGTTGGCGATGTTCTTCAGCGCCCATAGCCTAGCCTCGCAGCTGTCTATCTCTCAATTCAGGTTGCCCGCCCAGGCGCGCCTGGAAGCGCTGCACGAGCGCGTTCCACAGCGAAGGCGCTTGCTCAGCCTCAGCGTAAAAAGCCTGCAGAATGGTGCGCAAGCGATTGGCATCCAGGCGCCGAATCATGCGCCCGCTGTTGGTAACCGAGATTTGCCCTGTCTCCTCTGAGACGACCACACAGACGCCATCGCTGACTTCGCTGATGCCAAGCGCAGCCCGATGGCGCGTGCCGAGCTTACGATCGGTCAGGTTACGGCCGCTGGAGAGCGGCAGGACGCAGGCTGCGGCTGCAATCCTGCCTTGGCGCAGAATGACCGCGCCGTCGTGCAATTCGGTCTTTGGATAAAAGATAGTCAGCAGCAGCTGAGCGCTGACGACGCTTTCGAGAGCGACGCCTGTATCAATGTATTCCTGCAGGCTCGTCTCGCGCTGGATGACGATCAAGGCGCCTTGGCGGCGCTCAGAGAGGCGTGCCGCTGCGGCGCAAATTTCTTCGATGATCTGTAGGCGCAGGCGCTGGCTCTCAGGCAGGCGGTTCAAGCCGAAACCCGCTCTGCCAAGCTGCTCCAGCAGGCGGCGCAACTCGGGCTGAAAGATGATCGGGATAGCCACAGCGGCTACGGTCAGCACATTGCCGATCAGCCAGCGAAAAGCAGGAAAAGGGAAGACCGAAGCTGCCAAGCTGACCACTGCCAACAGGATGACCACGCCACGCAGCAACGAGAGCGCCTGTGTCTTGCGCAAGAGCAGGCTCAGCCCGAAGAAGACAAGCGCCACTATCAGGATATCCAATAGCGCCGCTGCGTTCAGATAAGTCTCGATCAGCCAGCACGGCTCGCCACACATACTTTGCCTACCTAACAGCCCATTTGCGAGAGAAGCGCCTGATACTGCTCAACGTTCGGCGGGCGCAAACTGATGATCTGCTTGATGGTTGCGCACGCCTCTTGGATCAAGCCAGCGTCTAGCTGTAGCTCGCCGAGCGCATCCAGCTGCGCAATTGCCTCTGGAATGCGCTTGAGCTGCTGGTAGACTGCTGCCAAGCGCGAACGCAAGCCCATCTCGGCTGGGCGCGCCTCGACCATGCTCTCCAGCGTGGAGAGGATCAGGTGGCCGCGCCGCGATTGAGCGTACAGGCGCAGCAGATTATCCAGCTCGCGCATGGCTTCAATCGGATTGCCGAGCTTGAAGTGAATTTCAACCAACTCGCGGCGCACCTTGTCATCTGTCGGCACTAACTCGCGCACTTGCTCAAAGGTGCGTTGCGCTTGCCGCCATTCAAGGCGCGTCATGTAAATATCGGCCAGGCGCAGCAAAATCTCGACGCGCTTCTCCACAGGCGCGTTCAAGCGCTGCGCAAGGCGGAAAGCTGCCAAGTAAGTGTCACGCGCTTGCTCGACTTCCGCCAACTGATAATAAGTGCCTGCCAAGCCGATGTATTCATCCAGCATGCGCGCTTCGTCGCCTTCGCGTTCCAAGAGATCGATCAGGCTCAGGCGCAGATTGATATCCATTGGCGCGATTTTGATCACCTCGTTCAGGATCATCGCCGCGTTAACGCGATCATCGCGCGCCAAGTAGCTGTTGATGACCACGTTGTACTTCGCGATAGCCTCTTGCAGCATGCCTTCTTCCATCAGCACTTGTGCCACGCGCTGATGCGCAGGCAGCGAAGTCGGCTGCTGTTCGATGATCCGCATGGCCTCGTCAGCCGCTAAGGTGTACAAACCGCGCCGAATGTACTCATCCACGCGCGTCAGCGCTTCAACAACGGATGGATCCTTGACGATATCGAGCAACTCGCCGCGCCCGCCGCCGCGCAGCCGATCGTCGATGGCACGCCGCGTCTGCGGAATGCGCACCTTCCAGTCTGCGCCTGAGAGCCAGCGATTGAACTCATTGCACGTCTCGGCCAGATCGTATTCTTGCATTTGCCGCACAGCCAAGCGCAGCTCATCATAGACTGCCGTCAGCTGATTGGCTTCATCGGGATTCATCGCCGATTGCAGATCGGCCAGCTGCAAGGCGCGCACGAACTGCTCGGCTGCGGTACGCACTTGCCCTAAGCCCACATAGGCTTGCGCCATGCCATGTGCCACGCCTGCGGCGTAAGCGGCGTCCTGGACGCGCTCGAGATATTGCAAGGCGTTCTGCCACTGGCCGAGCGTCACCATGAGCGAGCCCAGGCACATATACAGGGCAGGATGGCGAATGCCTTGCTTCTCGGCCGCTTGGAAGGCCTGCACGGCTTGCGCGTTCTCGCCGATTTTTTGCAGCTCAATGCCTTGGATGGCTTGGGCTTCAGCTGTGGTCAAGCCGCCTTCGAGCAGGAATTCAGCCAAGTTGGCGAGCGCTTTCTCAGTTGCCTCGCCCAATGGGCCTGCTACATGCGCCTCGGCAGAGGCAGCGGGCGCTTCTCCAGCTAGGGCTTGCTGAGCCTCAGCGGCAGCCGTAGGTTTGCCATCTTGCGGATGGCTCTCTTGCAGTTGCGGCACAGCCATCAGCTCACCGGATTCGATAGCGCGTTTGGCGTTCAGCACTTGGACATTGCTGGGCTCAAGGCGCAGCGCGCGCTCAATGGCCTGCATGGCGCGGTCGCGATCCTTGCTGCGCTGAAAATTGAAGGCGAGCGTGAGATATTGCAGCACAGCGGCACGTTTGCGCCCTGTGCGCTCATAGAGCTGCGCCAAGCGGAAGTGAATCTGCAGCAAACCGGGCGTCAGCAGCGTGGCGCGCTCAAAGTTGCCGATTGCCTTCTCAATGTCGCGTTGTGCCAGATAAATCTCGGCGACGCTCACATACTGCGTCGCCGCTTCCTTCAAGCGGCCGAGCCGCTCAAGCACATCTGCGCTACGTTCCAAGGGCACAGGATCGTCCGGCGCGATCTTGTGCGCCTTCATCAGCACCTTGAGCGCATCGTTATAGCGCTTGACTTGCATCAGCGCCAAGCCGAGATACTTGTACGGATCAGGATCCTCAGGGCGTTCTTGCAGAGCGCGTGCATAGGCGTTGACGGCCTTCTCCCACTCCTGATCCCATGCAAGGCTATGACCTAGATTCAGGTAGTACTCATACGTCTCTTGTTTGGAAGTCATCGCTCTGCCCGTCCGATCCTCTCACCTAAAGGTTGTTCCTCAACCGCTCAGCAGGCGCGCCAAAATGGCCTTTTGGGCGTGCAGCCGATTGGCAGCTTGCTGGAAGATCAGCGAATGAGCGCCATCAGCCACTTCATCAGTGATTTCCTCGCCGCGATGCGCAGGCAGGCAATGCATCACGACGACGTGCTTGGCAGCTAGGCGCACCAAAGCGGTGTTGACCTGATAAGGCGGAAAAACTTGCCGCCGCGCTTCTGCCTCTGCTTCCTGGCCCATGCTCGTCCAGGTATCAGTATAAATACAATCGACGCCTTCCACAGCCTCTCGCGGGTCTTCGGTCAGAGCGAGCGCCAAGCCCAGGCTGCGCAGGTGCTGCACTTTTGCCTCGCTCAGTTGGTAGCCTTTCGGGCTGGCCACGCGCAGCTCAACGCCGTAGCGGGCCGCTGCTTCACCCAGAGAGAAGGTGACGTTGTTGGAATCGCCAATGTAAGCCATTTTCAAGCCGCGCAGCGCGCCAAAATGCTCGTAGAGCGTCAACATATCGGCGAAAGCCTGGCACGGATGGCTCTCGTCGCTCAGGCCGTTGATGACAGGCACGCTCGCCCAGGCCGCCAACTGCTGCAGATGATCTTGTGCGAAGACGCGCGCCATGATGCCCTGCACATAGCCGCTCAGCACGCGCGCCACGTCAGGGATGCTCTCGCGCTTGCCCAAGCCGATCTCCTCAGGCCCAAGATAAATCGCATCGCCGCCTAGGTGCTTCATCGCCACCTGAAAACTGACTCGCGTGCGCAGCGAAGGCTTCTGGAAGATCATCGCCAAAATTTTGCCGCCTAAAACAGGGCGATTGCCGCCGTTTTGCCATTCCAGCTTCAGATAAACTGCCTGATTGAGCAAGGCCTCCATCTCAGGCGCCGACCAATCCGCGATGTTCAAAAAGTGTTTCATGGTGAACCTAATCTGTGATGAGAGAAGCGCCAATCTATGAGGAGTATAGCACGGCTCAGCCTGTAAGGATAGCCAGGCTGTGAACAAAGATCAGGCAGGGCTGCTGTGCGAATCAGCTGTGCTCAAGGCTGCTCAGCTTGCCTGAAGTGACGCAGGTAAGTTGCGTACGTGGTTTCATCGAAGCAGACCATGATCACGCGCTGCAAGGTCTGATCTTG